>NZ_JAUBPT010000111.1:0-26779 GCF_036700905.1 Microcoleus sp. S13_C3
CCAGAACCGTGCTCAAAAGCTGAAACGAATTGCTGTACAACGGGAAAAGACGATAACGCAAATGATTGAAGACTGGATCGATAAACTCAAAGAAGAAAAGCCGTCCTAGAAGGACGGGGCTTGTACCCATTTCTTTGGTCAACACCATATTCGAGACCGGCCGATAATGCGATTTGGCTAACCGCTCTAGGTCTGTTTTAAGTTCTTCTGGAAGATATACAACTATTCTGGGGAGTTTTGCTGGCAAGGCTGTTATTTGTGCTTTTACTGCCCTATAGTACCTTACCGCGTCACCGTCTCAAACAAAGTACACGGCAGGACACGCAGGCAGTTGAGAGCGATCGCGCGCAGTGGTAGTTGATAGTTTAATCGTCTTTGGATTCATTAAACTTGCCTTCCTTCTGCGCTCTTTCGAGTCCTTCTTCCACCAAAAGTAATGCCATTTGGGAAATCGAACGACGCTCAATACTCGCCAGTTTTTCTAACTTCTCCTTGATTTCGGGCGGCGGGTAAAAGGCAACTCTAGGAGATTTTGCAGGACTCACATTGTTTGGGGGTAGCGTGTTCACGATGTTATTTTAGCTGACTGCAAATTTTTTAGAGCTTTTTTAAGCCAAGGTAGCACACCACAATCTAGTTTAGGCTAAAGTAATCTAAACACCAAAAAACCAAACCCCACTTCAACACAAAATAAACGGCCCGACAGGTTGGCAGTTGAGAATGACCCATCAGCGTAGAGATCAAAGGTTAATTGCTGCTGGGTTCATCTTCTGTAGTCTTTTTAGCCAAGTAAGCATCTACAGCTTCAGAGACAATCCGACTTACGAGATTGCTGACTGTCCGGTCTTCTTTCTTGGCCCAATCTTCCAAGACGTTGTAGGCGTTTGGAGGAACGTAGCTGGTGACTCGTTTTAGGTTTTTTGCTGGCAAGTTAGGCAACTGGGAATTTACTTCATACATCGATCGTACTTTCTTTGTACGCCTCTTGCATAGTGACACACGGTGTGATACCGTGTAAATAGTCAAACACAAAACCCCCACCGGTCAGAGTTGCAATCGTTCGGTGGGGGCTTGAACTCCCATATTTAGGAGGAAACTCTATGATATCACCGCCAAAGTCAGTTCCCGAACTGCTCCGGGAAGAAATTCCTGATGTACCTCAAGGTAAGCAACCGATTCGTTTGCTGTTGTGTGGCGTTCCCAAAGCGGTAGAAAGTATCGTTAATCTGTTGCACGTTTTAGGTTTTGCAGAAGTTGGGGAATGGAGCCCGCCTCTACCATCGCCGATAGCGGGTGAGGTGATTCGGATTTTAACCCGTTACTGGAAAGAGTAATCTTTGAGGGCGATCGCACGAATTGAAAAAGTGCGATCGTCCATTAACTCACTTCCAAAAGTTGGCTCAAAAACTCAATAAAATTTGCCAAAGCAGGAACCTGCTGCTTTGTCTGTTCGCTGACCCAATTATTATCAGCAATACTTGTTGTATTAGTCTTCCCAGGTTTGAGAACGCTGACAACAGTAGCAACTAAAGCTTTTTCGGGATCGAAATTTTTCCACTTTAAAGATTTTCTATCTGACTCAGAAAACTCATTTAGATAGGAACTAGCTTTTTCCATGTACGCGGGATAAGCTATCTGTCCGCACTCACACAGCAAAGTATCCAACACACCAGGCGAAGCGTTATCGGGCAAAACATAGACTCCTGTACGCGGGCTATTAGTATTTACAACACCCGGGCACTGCGGAAAATTAGGAAAATAACTTCGGAATTTCTTAGCATATGGTTCGGCTATGCGATCGGGAGTTGATTTATCGCAATCGGCAACTATCCCGAATGCTGCCAAATTTGTTTGATACTCAGAATTTGCGAATAAAATGTCATCCAAATTAGTCACAAGATTGCTTCCTTCACCTGCATAAATTGCTACAGAGATAGTATCATTAAACAGAATAGAAGGCATATCAAGACGTTTGTACAAGTTTCCTTTCTTGGGATAAACGGGAATAAACTTGCGCCAGAAGGGGTCTAACTGAGACTCTAATCCTTTCAACTCTTCCCGAAAATCTTTGAAATCCAAAAGCTTGAGAACCTTGCCTGTAAATGCCTGGTCGTGAGGTCCTTCTACTCCTATAATGGCGTATTTCACACGCGCACCTCCTGACCCAAATCCTCCCGCAATCTTTGCAATCTTTCCCGTTCAATTCTAACTGCTTTAGTTTGTGACTCCTGTTTCTCTAAACGATAAAGAACTAAGTCCGTCTCCGCATCGCTAGCATCCAACATCGCATCAATCGCTTCTAAACTGTGCGTCGTTGCAAATAACTGCACATCCATCAGCTTGCACCACTGCACAATCGAAGCAAAGGAACTGCGAAGTGCTTCAGTATGAATTGCTGTTTCTATCTCATCAATTAGCAAAACTCCACCTCGGACTTTTGCCATAGATAAAGCAATGAATAGCAAACGCCGCACTCCATCACCAAAAGCACTTAAAGGTGAAAATCCTAATAATTTATGGTTGATATAGATACTAGGGCGAGGTTCTTCAAGTGACAAAATTTCCAAGTCAATTATTTCTACATCGACAATCTGAAGTAATTTAATTACCTCATTTTTTAATCCCCTTAGTATTGCCTGTGACAGAAGATAGGACTCTAATTTTTCCTGCCTGTGAGAAACAGGTGTTACCATATCAATTGGCAATTCTGGGTAGAAGTGATGTTTGCGGAAATCACCTCTACTCAGCCTTTGATTAGACCATAATTCAACTTTTTTTGAGAATTCACGACCCAAGTCAACTCCATCAAATCCTGGTGGATCGCGAAATATTGCTTTGAGTTCTATTTCAGCACCGTGCGAACTCTTATATTCAGTATAGTCATAAGATTCTAGCCAATCTTCCGCGCTATCTTCAAAATCTTTTTCGGATTGATATAGCAGTTCCATCTGGTTGTAGATTGCTCTAGATTCTACAACTTGGAAGCTACCCTTCCCAGAAATATAGGTTTCTCCTACGTAAAGAATGGGTTTAGGTACTTCATTGTTTTGAGGAAATAACCATTTGAAAGCATTTAATGGAAGCGTGGGAGAAGCCTTGATTTCTCGACGCTGTGCTGTTTTCAGCCATTCTCCGATATCTAAGGGGCGACAATAGGTTGATATCGCCTCTAAAACACTGGTTTTACCTGAGTTATTCCCACCAACCAATATGTTGATTTGGCCCAAACCCTGCAAGTTCAAATCTCGCAGGCCTCGGAACCTATGAATGGTTAAATTGTCAAGGTGTTTCATAATTACAACTGGGGCGTATAAGTCGATCGCACTTGCAACTCCTTCAACTGCTTCTCATCCACACCAGACGGCGCATTTGTCAGCAAACAACCCGCCTGCTGCGTCTTCGGAAACGCAATCACATCTATTCATTGTAATGATACTTACAAGCGACGATCGCAATTTCTCGATCTGTAACTTGGTAAACTAAACGATGTTCGTTATCAATGCGCCTAGACCAAAAACCACTTAACTCGTATTTCAGAGGTTCAGGTTTTCCCAATCCTTCAAACGGTGAGCGGTCTATATCTTTAATCAATTCTACAATTTTGCGATAAATCTTTTTGTCTAATTTTGCCCATTCATTAAAATCTGCAAAAGCAGAAGATTCAAAAACAATTCTTCTGCTCATTGCAAATTCTGTAAATTAACTTCAACTAAATTTTGCCGTTCCTTAACATTTTCAATAGCTTTTAAAAGTCTATTTTTGTTGACTTCTGATTTCAAAAGATATTCGGTTTCATCACACTCAGAAACAATTATTTCAATCTCTTTATCTCCAAAAGTCGCCTTGATTTGTTCTAAAAAATGATGATTGAGTTCGCTGGCTTTTAAACGATAAACTGTTGACATCGTTTTTACCTATTTGGGATTATGATAATTATAGCGTTTTTAGTCTAAAGAAACCGGGTTTTTCACTTTACAAACCAAAGAAACCGGGTTTTTTGCCACTTCTACGAGGTGTAACGCGTCTTCTCCGCAAAAACCCGGTTTCTGACTGCGCGAGAATCAAAGAAACCGGGTTTTTCGCTGTTTTGGCGAGGTGTAACGGGGAGCATCTCACTTTTGCAGCCAAGCTAGAAATTGGATTTAGGAGTCAGGAGTCAGGAGCCCGGAGAAAAGAGTCAGAAGGAAGAAGGAATGAGTCAGAAGAAGTGTTTTTACAAATATGAGATGCTCCCGTGTAACGCGTCTTCGTCAACAGGTGATTGACTACAAAACTGCGCCGTTTAAGCAAACTGTTAGTGGCGTGGATATGGTGTTGGATACAGTAGGTGGCGAGACTCAAAGACGATCGCGGAAGGTTTTCAGACGCGGCCTCGTGTATCAAATTTTAACGAATAATTTTCTTAGCTTTGGCTGCTTTTAACCAATCAGGAAACTCGTTAAGGAGCTTTTCATATAATTGCCCATCCGAAATACTGTTAATGTTGTCCAAAGCGAAAAAATTACAATTATCAACCATTCTTCCTTTCATTGTATCAAAACGTTCGAGAATGCCATAATTACTACCTCCCACTCCGACAAATTGCCAAAAAATAGGATATTTAGATGATTCTGTAATGATTTTTGCTATTTGTTCACTGTAACCTACTCCTCCATCACTTATAAATATCACATAGGCCGGTAAATTAGACCTCATATAGGTTTTGACAATCTCATTCATAACCACTGGTTCATTATTATAGCCGGATTCCAATTTAGCCATCCATTGTTGCCAGCCACCCCATTCCCTGTTTACATACCCATTTATGTTTTTCACTGTCACAGGAGTTAAACTTTGTGATTTGTTTGCAAAAGCCCAAGTGTCTAACTCGCCGTCATCGTCAAAATGAACTGCAATGGGTACAACTTTATTCACAACTAATTGCACATCTCCTCTGGAGTATTGACTAGACATTGAGCCTGAAGCATCCAGTACCAATGCTACTTTTGCTATCACATCTTGCAGTTTCTTTTTTTCCAAAGATACGGTTAGCTGTTTGGCCAAACTGACAAGGTGGGGAGCATCTTTCTCCAGCTTTTTCTCTAAAGAAACTTTGGGCGATGCCGGTGGGGAGGGTTTAATCTCTTCTCCGCCAAAATTCTTGAGTAACGCACTTAAACCACCATTAAATCCCTGCCCTACGGCGGCAAAACGCCACACATCTTTAAAATAAATTTCTCCAACAATGATAGCTTTTTCAGCCTGAAAATCCGCGCCATTAAAAGAAAATTCAGCCACCTTTGTCTGTCGGTCTAAAATCTGTAAATAGCCGCGGCTAATTTGTGACATATTACCCTCACCGTCTAGCGTAATGGTAAATACCAGTTTACGAATAGTTTGGGGGAGCGTCGATAAATTAATTTGAAACCTCTCCATATCCCCACCTTGTCTACCTAGACTGGCTAAAGATCCGCAGGGTGAAGATTTTTGGTTGTAGAAGATAAAATAGCGGTCATCAGAGAGCCTGTCTTCAGCATCGACTCCAAAACATGATAAATCAAATACCATTCCTTCTGAAGCCGTAATTCCCAAGCCTACTTGGATGAGATTTGCTGTAGTAAAATCGCTCAACTTAGATTTTTGTCCGCGCACTAATGACCGCATATTTATCTCCTTTTGTATCTTATTTTGGCTAGGAATATGTAATGGTTTAGCTGGCGTTCACCCCATAATTGATTGCCATCGCACCTAATCCACCTTTGAATCCTTGTCCAACAGCACGAAATTTCCAGTCACTACCATGCCGATACAATTCACCAAATAACATGGCAGTTTCAACGCTCATATCCTCCGATAAATCAAAACGAACTATCTCTCGATTGTTATCTTGATTGACAATGCGAACAAAGGCAGAATCAACCATCCCAAAGTTGTGCTTGCGCGTATCTGCGTCATAGATAGTGACTCCGATTACCAATTTTTCTATATCAGCCGATAGCCTTTCTAAATTGACCTTAATCACCTCATCATCGCCTTCTCCGGCACCTGTGAGGTTGTCACCCGTATGTTCTATCATTCCATCTGCGGACTTCAAATTATTGAAAAAAATAAAATCCTTTTCGCTGCGTACCTTCCCATCACTTTTAAGTACGAACAAGCTGGCATCTAAATCAAAGGCACTGCCATCAGTTAAACGGACATCCCAGCCAAGCCCAATCAATATTTTTTTTAAGCCTGGTTCTTCTTTACTTAAGGAAACATTACCACCTTTGCTAAGACTAACACCTATTTCTAACTTCCTCCGTTAAAATTGCTGACAATTTTGCTGATTTTAAGTATCAAAATTAAGGACTGTCAGATAAATTCTGACAGTATCCTAAATCAGTAAATATACTGTTTGATAGCTTATTGATAGCTTAAGCGAGTTGGGGCGGATTTTCGGTAAAACTTTTTGCCAGAAAGCTCTTACTGGTGTTTTACTTTAGCAGTTGGTAGATGTGGTGTCAAGAGGCGTTGGTCAGCGCAAACGCATCTGATTTTTATAATGCTTACAGGAAAAAGATTTAAGCCATTGTATAGTTTTGTTTCTAAATCCCGAACCCCTTGCTGGGCAATACTTTCAGAATTTAGATGCCATCGCCCTAGAGTTTTTGTAAAATTCACAACGACATTGCTTCCGCTCCGAGATGGATTGCCATTGTTGCCCATAAACCCGGTTTCTTAACCAGGATACGCATTTCAACTGAGATGCTTCGTTTCTCTCAGCATGACACAGTTTCTCTCAGCATGATACAGTTTCTCTCAGCATGACACATCGGCTTTGCCTAAGTCCCGCTCGCCTTATGACTTGGGCGTATAAGTCGATCGCACTTGCAACTTCTTCTACTGCTTCTCATCCACATCAGACGGCGCATTCGCCAATAAACAGCACGCTTGCTGCGTCTTCGGAAACGCAAGGACATCTATGATAATTATAGTGTTTTTAGTCTAAATACGTGCCATGTAATTATGGCATTAACTAAATCTCTCAATAAACATATCGGGAGTAACAATTTCGACTCCTTGAAAAGGAGTTAATACCAATAAATCCAAATCACCCGTAACAATTACATTGGCATTACCACTAACAGCCAACTCTAAAAACTTATTATCTTTTTCATCTCGACAAACAGTCATTTTTTCTGTAATAGAAACTAATTGGGATGAACTGATAAATTTTAGTAAGAATAACTGCCGATCTTCCAAAGAAAGATACTTGTTAAACTTTTTACGATTTAAAACTTGCTCTAATTCATTTAAAGTCGTTTCAGAATATAAAATTATTCCTTGTGTTTCTGCCAACTCAATCGCCCGAAATGGCACTGAAGTTTTAAACAGTAAAGCACTGATTAAAACATTCGTATCAATGACAAATCTATTCGTCATTATTATCTGCTAAAATGTCTTGTAAAATTTCAGGCGTTAAGCCTCGCTGCATGGCTCTGTCGGAAATTTCTGCCATCACCTGCGTTAATGTTTTATTGTGTAAATTTTGTCTAAAAAACAATTGAATAATCGAACTTAACTCTTGCTGAGTCTTAGGACTAGCTTCTTCAAAAGCTGTCTTAATATTTTCATCAACTTGAATCGTAATTATTGCCATAGCCGTTAAAAAAAGTGTTAATACGAAAACTTTTTTTGTTCTAATTCTATTTTATCACACATCTTGCACCCTTCTTAAGAACAGGCAAGATGCCTGTTCCACAACAGATGAATTTTATTGTGCGCCGTTGCTTCTAGTCCGCCATGAAAGGATTATTGAGAATGGTCAAGGTATTCTAAATAATTATGACTTGGGCGTATAAGTCGATCGCACTTGCAACTCCTTCAACTGCTTCTCATCAACCCCAGCCGGCGCATTCGTCAGCAAACAACCCGCCTGCTGCGTCTTCGGAAACGCAATCACATCGCGAATCGATTCCTCACCAGCCAACAGCATCACCAACCGATCCAAACCGTAAGCAATGCCTCCGTGGGGCGGAGTTCCATACTCAAACGCATCCAACAAAAAGCCAAACTTATTGTAAGCTTCCTCAGTCGATAAGCCGATCGCCTCAAACACCTTTTCCTGAACATCCCGCTGATAAATCCGCAGGGAACCGCCGCCGATTTCTGTACCGTTTAACACCAAATCGTAAGCTTGAGCTCTCGCAGTTTTCAAATCATTAATATCGTCAGGATGCGGCGCAGTAAACGGGTGATGCAATGCTTCCAAACGCTTCTCATCAGCGTTCCATTCAAACATCGGAAAATCTGTCACCCACAGCAGATTCATCTTGTCTTTATCAATCAATCCCAATTCGTTACCCACGAACAAACGCAATCTATCCAAAGTCTTATTGACAGTTGTCACATCGGCTGCGGCGAATAACAACAAATGACCTGGTTGCGCGCCCGTGCGATCGAGCAATTGCTGTTTTTGTGCTTCCGTCAAATTATCCTTAATAGCGCCGATCGTATCAATTTCGCCGTTATCCCGCACCCGAATGTAAGCCAATCCCTTCGCACCCGCTTCGCTGGCTTCCTTAAACAAATCGCCTTTCGGGCCCGGTTTAATCCGCACGTTAGAAATTGCATCATTCCCGCCCGGAATCGGCAAAACTTTCACAATTCCGCCCGCAGCAACCGCCCCGGAAAATACCTTAAATCCCGAATCTTTCATCAAATCGGAAACATCGACTAATTCCATACCGAAGCGAGTGTCGGGTTTGTCGCTACCATAGCGATCCATTGCTTCCGCGTAAGTCAAGCGCGGAAAAGGACGAGGCAATTCTACGCCTTTGACACTTTGGAAAATCTGGGAGACTAAACCTTCGTTTAATTCGATAACTTCTTCTAAAGACATGAAACTCATTTCCATGTCTAATTGTGTGAATTCCGGCTGTCTGTCGGCGCGCAAATCTTCATCGCGGAAACAGCGCGCAATTTGATAATATCTGTCCAAACCCGAAACCATTAACAATTGTTTGAACAACTGCGGCGACTGCGGCAAAGCGTACCATTCGCCCAAATTGACGCGGCTGGGCACTAAATAATCTCTCGCACCTTCAGGAGTCGATCGCGTTAAAATCGGTGTTTCAACTTCAATAAAACCTCCCACATCTTCCAGGTGGCGGCGCATCGCTTTGACTACTTGGTGGCGAAGCTGCAAATTGCGACTCATACGATCGCGCCGCAAGTCCAAATAGCGATATTTCAGGCGCAAATCTTCCCGCACGCTTTCATTTTCCGCCGTCGCCACCTGAAACGGTAACTGTTTGCGAACCGCATTCAACAACTCAATTTCGTCAGCGTAAATTTCCACCTCACCCGTAGGCAATTTCGGGTTGAGGGACTCTTCGGGGCGGCTGCTGACTCGCCCAGTAATTTTAACCACGTATTCGCTGCGTAAAGCCTCAGCCCCGTGATAGGAATCGGGGGTGCGTTCAGGATCGCTGACAATTTGCACAATACCCGATCGATCGCGCACATCCAGAAAAATCACCCCGCCATGATCGCGGCGGCGATCCACCCAGCCGTAAAGGGTGACAGTCTCTCCAATGTGTTCGCTTCGCAGTTCGCCGCAGTAGTAACTTCTCATAATTGGGGGTTAGGGACTAAAAATAAAGCTTTTTGATTATAGCGCTTAGTGTCAAAACCTTTTATGAACAGGCAAGATGCCTGTGCCACAAGAAAATTCAATCTTTGTGGAACAGGCATCTTGCCTGTGCTTTAAATATCTACAGCCAAGATGTCTGTGCCACAAGAAAATTCAATCTTTGTGGAACAGGCATCTTGCCTGTGCTTTAAATATCTACAGGCAAGATGCCTGTTCCACAAGAAAATTTAATCTTTGTGGAACAGGCATCTTGCCTGTTCTTTAAATATCAACAGGCAAGATGCCTGTGCCACAAGAAAATTCAATCTTTGTGGAACAGGCATCTTGCCTGTTCTTTAAAATGGTGTCATATCTGAGTTTAATCCTTCTTGTCAAAAAACGCCGTCAGCGCGTTCCATGCAGACTTAGCCGTCTCTGTCAAGCGAGTGCCGATCGACTCAATTTGCTTCACAATAAGGTGCCAATTCTTTTCAGCTTCCGTGTGAATGTGGTCAACAGCTTGTTCGATGCGATCGCGTTCGATCAATTTATTTTGTTCCACCGCTTCTCGCGCTTGTCGCACTGCTTTCAAATAAGCTTCGCGACTGACAACGCCTGCATCTTGCACCTGCGCTTGCGCCCGCGTTTTAATCGCATCTACCACCAGCCAATTTTTCTCAGTTTCTTGTTTAATCAGCCTGACTGCTTCTGTGAATCTCTCGTGGGCGAGATCCTTATTTTCTTCGATCGCCCCGGAGGCTTTATTGACAGCTTTTAAATAAGCTTCGCGGGTGAGTTCGCCCGCTGCTTGCACTTCGGCGGTGGCGCGTTTTTTAATTGCTTCAAACAGCGCCGCAGTTTCTGCGATGGCCTCATCAGTCGCGTCGGGCATCTCTTTTTTGACGAGCTCCGTCGTTTCGAGAGTTGCCTCTAAAATTGGTTCCTCGGTTACTTTTGGATCTGTCATCTCAATCTTCTCCTGTGGTAGTAAACATTTTCAAAAAATCTCACAGTCCCTGGGTGCAGACTTTGTAGGTATAGCGCCAGAAGGAATTGTGGTCTTTTATACAGACTTTGTACGTGTAGCGCCAGAAGGAATTCTGGCATTTAATAAGAACTAGGCAATTATTGTTCCAGCTTTATCAACTTTTGTATCCGCGCTTACCTAGTTGGAATGACCTCAGTTCTATTACATTATATCTACCAAAGTTGCTCTAGTGTGTAGGATACCGCCAGCTTGCAGGTACGGTTTAGCGCACTTAAATTTTTGATAAGTCTCTCTACCTAAAAAAACACACACCAATAAACTTGGTTCCTCAACGCAACAAAACTGGCAAATTTAATAGTTTCAATCTTCCAACTGCAAATCTTCGCTATCGTCCGTATATAACAAGTGGTGACGCCTTTGAGCGTGCAGTAAAGATTGAGGAAATTCGTACTGAGATAAGAGGATATCTTCGAGCGCAACTTTCATTTGATTGGCGCAGATATGTGGCGGCACTTTACCCATTCCCGTACCCATGCCCGGAATAGCGATTGTTTCAATGATATGTTTGACTGGCGTTCCATCTGGGACTGAGCCAAATTTTACGAGAGTCAAAATAGCGCGGGTTGCTAGATAAACATTTACTGTTTCTCTTAAAACTGTGGGAACGCGCATAATTGGTGCAGCTATTAAATAGGGAATTTCAGCATGATGGGTGTCTACAATTTCTGCCATTCCTACTAAGAGTTCGCCCTGATGTCTAGCCTGAATTAGTTTTTGCAAGCGTTCAAGAACCTGCCCTCCAAAATATTGGGAAATTTCTAACTCTAAGCCGTCGTCCATGAAACCAAAACTATTCCCCACACTAACAAGAGCATCACATTTCACATCAAATATGGAACCGTGATGTATCTTGACATTTTCCATACTGCCGCAAGTGCTTTCCCAGGCTCTAACTAAGCCATCGTCTAAGGTAGCCAGCACAATTTGCATAAATACTCTCTCTTAATTTTAATTGCGAACAGCTAGAGCGATCGCCAATTTAATCCTACAATACTTTACATAAGTCGGCTGAATCTAAAATTCATCTCAATTTCAACTAGCAAATCTCCAAGGGCTGTATGCTGCAAGACCCCAATCTGCGCCACCCGATCGCAATTAGTTTAGGTGCCGTTGCCGGCGCTTTGAGCCGGTATTATATCACCTTGTGGTTTGCCAATCGTTTCGGGACGGCTTTTCCCTACGGAACTTTTTTTATTAACATCACGGGTTGCTTGGCTATGGGATTTTTTATCACCCTCGCTTTTGAACGAGTGCCGACTATGCCGTCGGAAGTACGTTTAATGGTAGCAACGGGCTTTTTGGGAGCTTATACTACTTTTTCAACTTACGGTTTAGAGACGAATGTCTTGTGGCGCGATCGATCTTACAGCATCGCCGCTTTTTACTGGGCAGGCAGTGCCATACTAGGAGTAATTGCAGTTCAGTTAGGTGTGATTCTAGCACGAATTGGCAAATAGATAAAATCGGTTTTTCCCAAATAATACCAGTTTAAGAAATAAATGCAACTGTAGGCAAACTCTCCACCCATACGGGAGCATCTCAATGAAAGCAGCCCAGCTAGAAATGGGAGTTGTGAGGTTGTGAGGCAGGAGTTTTGAGGCAGGAGGCAGGAGGAAAGAGGCATAACGAAGGAGCTAGAAGAAGTATTTTTACCAATATGAGATGCTCCCACCCATATAGCATCAGTCACTCGATTTGATCTCAGGATTGTGGACAATACCTACGAAGTTTTTTGATCTCATATCATGTGCGCTGGATTAACCATAATATCCCGGTAGGGGCGGGTTTTTGAGATTGTCAATTATTGGCAGGTATTGTTGGGAAACCCGCCCCTACAAAAATCGATCTCGCTCGACTGGACATGATATCACACACCCTTAACCTAATACAGGGAGAGAATCGTGTTTGGGGGCTGAGGGGCTAAAGTCTTCAAGCTGTTTCCCTATCTTGTTTTCAGTTTACTCTTTCTCGGTTAAACTCACGTTTAATAAATAATGCTTATGGCCCTCCGATATCGCTGTTCTCAAAAGAACGGTTGAGGATTTAAACAGTGTTTGGTGCGTTTATGCTCGTACATGAGTTTGTCAGCCTTGGCCAGCAATTGCTCTAATAAAACTTCATTGTTTAAATCCCCAAACTCCACACCCAGGCTTATTGATATATAAGCTCGCTCAGACTTTTGATTAAAGCGATCTATATTTTCTTGCAGCCGAGCATGGAAATTAGTAGATGAATCTCCCGAAAAGTTAGGAATAAATAAAGCAAATTCATCTCCTCCCAGTCGAGCCACAATATCCGCCTCACGAAAGGTTTGCTTTAATATTTGAGCTGCGTCAACGATTACTCTGTCTCCCATTTCGTGTCCGAAAGTGTCGTTAATCTTTTTCAAACCATCTAAGTCAGCGAATAAAATAAAATAGGATGTTTGTGTGCGTCGAGCAATTTTTAGTTGTTGATCGGCTAGTAAAAAGAAGCCTCGTCGGTTATATAATCCAGTTAATTGATCGGTCACGGATAGCTGCCTTACTTCTGCTTCTGCCCTCAGACGTTCTTGGATTTCGTGTTCTAAACGTTTATTTTGTTCGAGCAGTTGTTGGCGTTGCTGTTGGATGAGTAATTGATTTTTTACTCGCATCAGCACTTCCTGCTCTTGAAAGGGTTTGGTAATATAGTCTACACCACCCAGTTCAAAGGCTCGTACCTTGTTTTCTAGTCGTTCGAGCGCACTGATAAAAATAACCGGTATCTGAGCAGTCGCTTCCGATGCTTTTAACTTTTGGCAGACTTCGTACCCATTCATCTCCGGCATATTGATGTCAAGTAAAATTAGACTGGGTGGGTCGCGATGAACACCTTGGAGTGCCATTCTGCCGTTGAGCGCTTTACGCACAATATAGCCCTGTGACTCTAGAATTTTGGCTAACAGGCGCAAATTGTCTGGGGTATCATCCACGATGAGAATATTCGTTTGGGCGGCAAGTTTGAATAAAGCTGTCATGGTCTTTTTCCTAAATCTGGGTGAGAGTTGCGATCGCTTCAAGCTGAAAGTTATCGACCAGAGATGTCATCGCCTCGATGAAATCTTGTTTCTCCTTGGGAATTTGAGCGATAAGTTCATAAAGCTTATTATCACTAAGATCGAGTGCTGCTTCATGAACTTCTGCAATCCACTTGGTGGGCATGGTTTTTACGTCGGGAGTAAATATCTTTGGTGGCGAAGCTGATGAGTCTGGTGGAACTTTTTCGGCGTAGCAGTAGCGGACGCCCAAGTGATGAGCTATTTTGTCGAAAAGTGTGTCTTCAGTAAACGGCTTGGCAATGTAGTCATCGCAACCGACTTGCAGGCTGGCGATACGATCGTCTTCAAAAGCATAGGCAGTGAGGGCAATTATGCGTGTAATTTGTCTTTTGTTCTGTGACATTTGCCCTGAGTTATCTGCTGATGACTCATGACTCATGACTAAGGACTGTTGTGCTCGAATCTGTCTCGTCGCTTCATAACCATCCATGACAGGCATTTGAATGTCCATCAAAATCAGGTCAGGGTGCCATGTTTGCCAACGATCGATCGCCTCTACCCCATTTTCCACCGCACACACATCAAACCCAACTGACTCCAGCAGCGTCACCAGCAGTTGCCGATTTTCTGGAACGTCTTCTACTACTAGAATTCGGTAGATAGGTTGCCCAGGTTCGATCCCGATAATCCGATCGCTAATTTCAGGTTCCTCTAAATCAAGGGACTCTGGTAGTTCCAAAACGACTTGGCAGGTAAAAGTCGAGCCTCGATCTAGGGTGCTTCGCACGGTGATATCGCCTCCCATCAGACGCGCAAACTCACGACTGATAGACAGTCCTAAACCTGTTCCTCGATCGTGACGATCGCGATTGCTTTGCCTGAAGGCGTCAAAAATTGATTCTAAATCTGAGGGAGAAATGCCAGATCCGGTATCCTCAACTTCGAGAGACAGGGTAATAGTGGGTTTAATATCGGATGGATTAGTGGGGCGATCGCAATTTGTACCGGATGGCATATCATCAGATGAAAAAGCTCGTCCCCGCAGGGCTATGCTTCCTGTTGTTGTAAATTTGAGCGCGTTCCCAAGCAGATTAATCAATATTTGGCGAAGTTTTGCTTGATCGCCACAGACATAACGGGGGACAGTAGCATCCCACTCGCTGCTAAGATGTAACCCTTTCTCACCCGCTTTGAGAGTGAACATCTCGTTAATAGAACCCAGCAGTCGATGCAGATTAAAACAGCTTGTACTCAGTACCAATTGCCCTGCTTCAATCCTAGACATTTGCAAAACATCGTCGATCAATGTCAGCAGGTGTTCTCCACTACGGGTAATGATGCCTAAATGCTCTTGAAATTCTTCTGGGATATGGGGGCTGCGGTTCATAAGCTGGGTAAATCCCAGAATGGCGTTGAGTGGCGTTCTGAGCTCGTGGCTCATGTTGGCAAGGAACTGGCTTTTGGCACGGTTGGCTATGGCGGCCCTTTCAGCAGCGTGTTCTAGGGCAGCTTGCGAAAATTCTAACACCGCCAGCATGAGGATATGTCTCATTTCGGCGGCCGCTTCTAACTCTGCAATCTGCCACGGATAAGACATCTGGCGCACTGTCTCTTGCCACAGTTCAAAGGATTTGCGGGGACACAGGTGCATTTTTCCAATTTCGTCGATCGACACAGCATCCTGTGGATTACCTGCCCAGTTTACGGTTTGAATTTGCTCTGGTCGGAACCAAAGGATGTGGTATGACTTTTGTTTGGCGTAGCATAGCAAGATTGAGATTGCTAAAACACCGCTAGCTCGATCTTTGAATTGCTTCGCTTGGGGATAAAACTGAGACAAAGAAGCTGTTGCAAACACTCGTTCTTTGTTCTGTTGCAGCAACCACTGCACGAGTTCGTCAACCTCAGCTTCAGATGGTGTTTTACCTACCAATGTCAGACGACCATCGAGCAGAATTGCAGCTCCATGAGCATGAACTAAATCTAGCAATTGAGAAGCATTTTCGGTCAATACCTGTTCGATAAAATTAGAATCTCGCCGGAATGCCTGCTGAAGTTGATCCTGAATAGTTTTCGCCTGCGATCGGTAAACGTTCAATTCTCGCTCTTGCTGATGCACCAGTTCGATCGAGGCAAATTGTCCTAAAAATTCACAGGTTTTGCGAGTTTCGTAATCTACCAATCGCGGGCTGTAATGGTGACAGGCAATTAATCCCCAGAGGCGCCGATCGTCAATTAACGAAATCGTCAGTGTCCCAGCCACTCCCATATTCTGCAAATATTCAATGTGGTAGGGAGATACTCCCCTTAACACACAAGCACTTAGATCCTGGGGTGTATTGGTTAGGGGATGGTTGGTGGGAATTAGGCGGGCGGGGGTGTAATTAATATTGGGAATTTGGCGCACCCAATTGCTGTAAAATAATTGGCGGGCGGGTACGGGAATATCGATCGCCGGGTAATGCAACCCCAAGTAGCTTTCTAGATAGCTTTCTTTCTCTTCAGCAATCACCACCCCATGATCGTCGGCTTCAAAGCGATAGACCATCACGCGATCGAACCCGGTCATGGCTTTCACTTCTCTAGCAATGGTTTGAGCTAAATCCGAAAGACCGATCGCACTGCGAAAGTTGAGGATAACTGTTTGCAGACGATCGTAAAAATCGATTGAATGATTATTTTCAATAGTCAATTGGGGTTCGATCTCCAGAATCAACTCATCTGGTAGCTGATGCAGTGTGCTTCTATATGTTTGAATCGAGCCGTCTTTGAGAGGAATTTTTAGAGCGAAACCCTTATGAATGTTTAGTTGTTCTTGAGTTAAATACCTAACAATTTCTTGTACTCGATCGTGACCCAATAACTCTGGCAATGGCTGACCTAGCAATTCTTCGGCAGAAATGCCCAAAAACTGTTCTACATTTTCACTGACTTGTAAAATATTGAGGCTGTTTCGTTGCATCAATAAAACGATTCCGTGTGGCTGAATATGACCGGGAGCATACACGGATTCTTCACTGCATTCCTCTAAAATTTTTAAATTTAAAGGAGTGAATTGGAAAATTTTGGGATTTTTCTGAGGCATTTTAGAGCAGTAATTATCAATAAAAATTAAGGACAGTTTTTTCAGGATTTACCAATAATTAAATTTAATTCTTGTTAGCTGTTCCTAATTCCCTAGTCCTAATCAAACGTTTAACTGCACAACAGCTTATAAATCAATACGGTTCAGTTAAGCCCGATCCCCCCTAGCCCCCCTTCTTAAGGGGGGGACAAGAACTTACTCAAAGTCAACCCCTACTCCCCTTCTTAAGGGGGATTTAGGGGGATCTCCGGGGAATAAACAGTTTTAACTGCACAACAGCTTATAACTCCAATGGAGAAATTCCTATTTGGAAATTACCTTGAATTAGATTAAGGATTTTCTCAAATTGATACTGGCTGGCGAGTTCCGTCACATAAATACCCAATTGAGCGAGGTCTGAGGAAAGTTGAGCTACCAGTTCAACGATCGCCACATCATCCCCACATAAAGCAGCATCTTGCAACTCAACCACCCATTCTTTTGGTAATGTCGCCAGAAGCGTTGGATCGAGGGAATCTGAAAGCCCAGAGGCAACTGAACAGAAGTAAGAAGGAAAACAATCTGTTCCCCGTTCCCCGTTTTCTGTTTCCTCTTCCAGATATACATATTCTAAACCTAGGTATTCCGCCATCTTAAGAAATAGGGTTTGTTCCCGGAAGGGCTTGCTGATGTAGTCGTTGCAGCCAGCAGCCAAGGCTAGGGTGCGATCGCTCTGGGAAGCCTGGGCCGTAAGTGCAATAATGGTACTGTTCTGTCCGTCTTCCATTGCCCGAATGTGCTTTGTAGCCTCGTATCCATCTAACACGGGCATCCGAATGTCCATCCAGGTTAGGTCGGGTTGCCATTCTTGCCAAATCTGCACCGCTTCCTGTCCGTTGGTAGCTTCTTTTACCTCTAATCCTAATTGTGTCAGTAATCTGACGATTAGCAAGCGATTTTCTGGTTGATCGTCAACCACCAAAATGCGATAATCCGGTTGACCGGGAGCCAGCCCAATCACGAGACGATTATTCTCTTCGGGTGTAACATTAACTCCACTGATGGGGCTGACGGGAAGGGTAAAAGTGAAGGTACTCCCCTCTCCCAGAGTGCTGGTGACAGAAATTTCTCCGCCCATGAGTTCCAACAATTTGCGGCTAATGGTTAGACCTAGCCCAGTACCGCCGGTCAATAGCTTCCCAGCTTGGGCTTGCACAAACGCATCGAAGATGGTATTGAGTTCGACCGGTGCAATCCCTACACCTGTGTCAGCAACTACAAACTGGAGAATCGGCCGAGTTGTGGCTAATTCCCCTGTACCGTTCGCCTCAATGCTGACTTGCAAAGTAATGGTTCCCTGATGGGTAAATTTGATAGCATTACTCAGCAGATTGAGCAAAACCTGACGCAGTTTTTGAGCATCGACAAGCATAAATTGGGGGACTTCTGGCGCAATCTCGAAACAAAGGTCAAGTCCTTTAGAACTTGCTCGTTGCGTCAACATATTTCGGAGGGAATGCAGTAGCGCAATTAAGTCCAATCCGCTTTCTTCAACTGTGAAGTGTCCCGATTCAATTTTGGAAAGATCCAACACATCGTTAATCAAACTCAAGAGGTGATCGCCACTGCGACGAATTGTTTGCAGGTCTTCTTTTTGGTTGGGAGTTAGGGAGGAGTCATGGGCCATCACCTGAGCAAATCCTAGAATCACGTTGAGGGGAGTGCGTAATTCGTGGCTCATATTGGCTAGGAAGGTACTTTTTGCCAAGTTCGCTTCTTCTGCTGCTTCCATGGCGTGCTGCAGTGCCAGTTCTTTTTGTTTGCGATCGCTAATATCTTGCCCAATGCCCAAAAAATACCCGCTGGAAAGCGGCACGTGTGCCCAAGATGTCTCTAACTGCTGTCCCCTGGCGGTGAGTGTTGTCAAATCCTTCCACTTTCCGGTTGCCGAGAGCATATGTTCTAAGACACTTTGGCAATAAACCGGGTCAGGATAACACTCAGCTAAGATATCTTTTTGCTGCCACTCTTCTAGCGACCAACCTAAAATTTTTTCAAATTCCGGGTTGAGCAATTCCATTTTACCCTGCTTGTTAAACAAACCAATCATTACTGGAATATGATCGACGATTGTTTGAAACATCTCTTTCTGATAGCGCAGAGCTTCCTCTGCCTGTTGTCGAGCCGTAATATCTCGCAGAAAGGTAGTAAAAATAATTTCACCGTTGATCTCGATCTTGGAAATCGAAGCCTCTGCCGGAAACTCTGTGCCATCTTTGCGTCGTCCAAAAATGGCTCCTCGCTCTGCCATTTGCCTTGCAGAGCCTCCCTTATGGGCATAGTGGCTGATGTGCTGATGGTGAGCATCGGCAAAGCGCGAAGGCATCAACATCGCCAGGGGTTTCCCTAAAATTTCCTCGGCCGCGTAACCAAAAATTTGTTCGGCTCCCTTGTTAAACAAAGTGATTTGCTGATTGGTATTGATCGAAATGATCGCATCGCTGGCAATTTCTAAAATTCCGGCAAATCGCGTTTGAGAGATTTTTAACTCGATTTCGGATTGTTGGCGATCGGCTTCGTTGCGTTTACGTTCGCTAATATCCCGGCAGATACAGAAGTTCATCATCTCATCTTCTAATTTCACCCGGTTCCAGCTAATTTCCACGTCATACACGGAACCATCCTTGCGGCGATGTCGCGTCTCAAACAGCGGAATAACCTCCTCTCTCTGGAGTATAAGTTGTAGTTCTTCCTTCGTCCATTTAGCATCCCAATCAAACACACTCAGATTCAGGGTTTCTTCTAGGGTGTAGCCCAGCATTTGAGCAAAACTGCAGCTAGCTTCGACAACTTTTCCCACGCGATCCATGACAACAACACCGTCCAGTGAAGTGTTGAAGAAGGTTTTACTCCGCAAGAGTTCCTTTTCTAGTGCAAGTTCGGCTTTTTTGCGATCGCTAATATCTTTCATGAAGCAGTAATGCCCCAAAAATTGATGCTGTTCGTCGTAAGTTGAAATCATCACCAATTGCTTATAAAAAACAGAACCGTCTTTACGGACTCCTTTCGTTTCAACTTCAACTCTGCCCTCTTGCACCATCAGCCAATAGGCCGCAACCAGTTTTTTCAACTCATCGGGATGTACGGTTTTTTCCCAAGACATCCCCACCATTTCTTCGGGCTGATAGCCTGTCACGTCAGAATATGCTTTATTGGCATAGAGGTAACGTCCTTGTACATCCACTTTGGAAATGCCGGACAGCGCATTTTTCATCACCTCACTCAGTTCTCTAAGCTCTGCTTCTGCGTGTTTGCGATCGGTGATATCTTCTGAAAAACAAAGTAGGTACTGGGGCTGATGCTGCTCGTCGTAAATGGGAATCTCCACCGTATGCAGCCAACGTTTTCCCAGACTAGGACTGTCAATGACTTCTTCGAGAATATCCTCAGTCTTACCTTTATCAAAAACTTCTCTATCCTTTTGGTCAAAAAAGATAGCCTGTTCTTTTGGAAACAAATCATAGCCACTTTTGCCGATCGCTTGTTCGGCTGATATGCCAAATAACCGTTCGCTGGTTTTATTCCAAAACTGAAATAGGCCAAATCGTTTAGGCTGTGCCTCCTTAACAAAAACCGCCACCGGTAAATTATCCAGAAGTGCTTGTAAAAAATTGCGCGTTTTTTGGATTTCTAGCTCTACTTTTTTGCGCTGGCTAATATCAATAAACGTAACTACAACTCGTTGATTTTGACCCTTTTGATCTAACTCAGGGTAGGCGTTAACTAATACCCAAACAAAACTATCACTCCTTTTTTTTATTCCTAAAACATAATTTTTGAGGGAACTTCCCGTGGATAAAACCTGATTCACGGGATATTCCTCTGGGGGCATAACGCTGCCATCTTCCCGCACCAACTGCAATGCCCGATAGCGCATGGTTTTTCCCAGCATTTGATCCATTGAAAGCCCTAGTAATTCAGCTGCAGTTTCATTACATAATTGGATGCTGGTATCTGTCTCATAAATCACAAAACCCGCATTTAAGTTATCGATCAATTGCCGATATCTGGCTTCGCTTACCAGTAAAGCAACTTCAGCTTCCTTGCGCTCTGTAATGTCGGTGTGAGAGCCAGCCATCCGAATTACGTTACCTGCATCATCCCAAAGTGCCTGACCGCGATCCAAAATCCATTTGTAGGAACCATCTTTGCAGCGCATGCGATGTTCTGTGATATAAAAAGGAGTTTTCTTGGCAAAATGGTCTTGAATGGCTTGCATCACCCATCCCAAATCATCGGGATGTACCAGATTAGCCCATTCGTCTACAATGTTTTGGATTTCATGGTCTTCATAGCCCAGCATTTCCTTCCAGCGACTAGAAAAGAAGGTCTCGTTGGTTAGAACATTCCAATCCCAAATGCCGTCATTGTTCCCGCGTACAGAAAGTTCCCAGCGTTCTTCACTTTCACGTAGTGCTGCTTCTGCTTGTTTGCGGTCAGCAATATTCCGGCCAATCTTTGAGGCTCCAATTATATTCCCTGCTTGGTCTTTAATGGGGGAGACACTCATCGAGACATCGATTAATGTTCCATCTTTCCTCAGCCTCTTTGTATCGTAGTGTTTGATGCGTTCTCCTCGCTGGATTTTGGTGATAATTTCGTTTTCCTCATCTCGATAGTCTGCGGGAATCAGTTGTCTCCCTGATTGCCCTACTATTTCGGCGGCTGTATAGCCAAAAATTGTTTCGGCTCCTACATTCCAACTTGTAACTACACCCTCTAAATCTTTGCTGATAATGGCATCTTCCGAAGATTCAACGATCGCAGCTAGTCGAGCGATCGCAATTTCTGCCTGTTGTCGCTGGTGAATTTCCCATTGCAACTGGTGATTGGCTTTTTTGAATTTATCGACTTCGCCATAACTAACTTGTGCGAGATACACGACCAAAATCAGCAGCCACACTAAAATTAAGCCACCAATTAACACAAGTGTTGGCAAATAAAAATCTTCTTTTCCTACTAAATATAAGTTGGGATAAATATCTACTCGCCACTCTGCACTATAGGCTCTTATTACAACTGTTTTATGCAGTGAATGATGAGATAAAAGCTCTTGACCGTAGATCAAATCTGTGCCATCATATATAGCCACTTTGTACCCAGGAGGCACTTTTAAAATACTGTCAAATAGAGTTTTAAACTTAAAAACTCCGACAATAAACCCATCAAACCGCTGCCCTACAAATAAAGGAAAACTTGCTAGAAATCCTTGACCCCCTTGAGCGAGGGAAACATTGCGAGTTAACATAGGTTGACGCAAATCACGAGCCACTTGCAAAGTGATTTTGCGACGCAGTTCCAGATTAAGATCTAGGTTTTGCGCTGCCTCATTCCCAGCCAGTGGCACAATCGATCGCACTTTAAATGATGGATCGACTAATGCGATCCCCTGATAACCGTAGAAATCCTTTACATAAGCCTCAGCATCGGCTTCCCAAATAGCCTGTGGTGTACCGCCATTGGCTGCCCAGCGATTCGCCATGTGCCGAAGTGTCAGCATCCGAATTGATAATTCTTGGGTCAGTTGTGAATGAATCGCATTGGCTTCCTGCTGAATTAACTGCTCGATGTGAATTTGTCCGTTGATGGTTAGCTGTTGCCACGTAAATAAAACAGCAAGAGAGGCCACCACACCAAGCAAAAGAGGTAGCAATCGTTTAAGTGGTGTTTGGCATAAAGTTATAATTCCCTTGAGTCGAGGTCTCATCATAAATTAAGCGATAAATGAATAGATGTGTATTCCCTTTCTTGGGCTAGAGTTGGGTAATTTAATGAGGCAATAAAAAAAGTTACGAGCGTGAAAACCGGTTAGGCATAAGACAATATCTAAACTTTATACCCCCTCAAGTGAGCTATTAGATTTCACCGACAAAGAATGTTGTTCATTAAGCCCTAGCCCTTTAACTAGATTTAGAGAGGGCGATGAGCAACATCTGTTCAGATTGTAAATAGGTGTTGTTTGCCAACATTGGCGACAAAACCAGTAGATTTGATGCTGGCGAACGTGACGCAGCATTTGATTCGAGCAGCAGGGGCAGTGTGTCATAAAGACCTATTTTTTAACTAAGGGTATTTCACTATCGTTGCCAAGTGCTGTAAGCTCGCTTGCAGCAACCATAACAAGACCCTAGAAAAAAAAAATAAAGATTTGGTAAAGAAGATAAAATGGTTAAGGAAAAGATACAAGTTTAAACATTCCGTAATGCAATTAAGATTGCAGAGAATTTTTATCCCCAAATACGCACCTTGTAATGTCCCATCTGGTTTGTTATAATTCTACCCTATTCAGATGCAGCTTTTGAGACCCATTCCTACATAAAACGGTTTTCCTGTTCCCTGTTCCTTGATTTGATATGAGGGTCTCAATCCCCGCCCTACACATTGGCAGTTGGAACAGAAACCATAGCTGGAGCGAGGGGATTCACTATCACCGCTTGCAGATGATGTTGACAGTTTTAATTAACTGTTGACTAGAGCAAGGTAATAAGTTGTCAAACCAATTCTTCCCCAAAAATTCTTGGTGTGTATAGCAATCCTTGCAGGAGTCGTAAATTTTGTACCCCACCCCAACCCTCCCCTTGAACCAGGGGAGGGATTAATAAATTAACAAATGATTTAGGATTGCTATATAACCCGTGACGCGGAAGAAGAAAGGATTTACGTAGTTAACATTTTGGGATTGATCGAGTGCGATGACGATCAACTGCACGTTATCCAATCGCGATCGCCAGCTTCGTTATTGATGATAGCCGATCGCACGGGCAAAGCAATTAGGTTATCGGCTCAGCTTTGCCATTTTATCTTAATCCGCGCCATTTTGAAGCAGGAGCTTGAGAAATCAAAAAAGGGCGGCTGGGGCTGTTTTGGGTTTCTTTAGATACTGTAGGGTTAATTGGGGCTGGCTATGGGATTTTCCCTTCATTACCTTTGACGAGGTGCAAAAACGGATACCACCCCCCGACTCCTGTGGTGGAGAGTTCAAAAGGGAGCATCTCACCTTTGCAGCCCTCCGCTAGAAATTGGAGTTTTGAGGCAGGAGGCAGGAGGCAGGAGGCAGAAGGAAAGAGGAAGAAGGAAAGGGGAAGAAGGAAAGAGGAAGGCAGGAGGCAGGAGGCAGGAGGCAGAAGGGAAGAGGAAGAAGGAAAGGGGAAGAAGGAAAGAGGAAGAAGGAAGGAGCCAGAAGAAGGAAGGAGCCAGAAGAAGTATTTTTACAAATATGAGATGCTCCCGTTCAAAATTGTAGAAGAAAGTTCAACCTCCCAGATTCATATGTGGAGTAAATCTCAAATCTCAAATCCTCCGACTCAGCGCTTACACCCAAGTCTCAAATCTCAAATCGACTAACTTTCACAGAAGCGCGATCGCATTTGACAGCCAGATTCCGCTCTTTTACGCTTGGGTGATGGGGAGTGACGCCATCGCAGCCCTGATTTTTGAGAGGCAAGTTCGATCGCATCGGCATCTTAACTCTGATGTGGGCAGTGATTTTTTCTTCACTGTTTGCCCCATTGGTATTGTTCGGAAATGGGCAGAGGGGATTGCTAGGAATGACTTTATGGGGTATAGGTATGGGAGCCCAGGAATCGATTTTGAAAGCAGCCGTAGCTGGAGTCGTGCCTGCCGACAAAAAAGGTTCCGCCTATGCGATATTTAACACAGGCTATGGCCGATCATGATTTCTGGGCAGTTGGGCGATGATAATTTTGTACCATAGCTCAATTATTTGGCTGGTTATATTTTCAGTTGCGCTCCAACTCGCTGCTTTTCGAGTCTTGTTGCTGGTGAAAAAGCGATCGTCTGTCACAGAAAATTGACTGAATACTCGCCAGTCATACCATTTTCGATTTTCGATTTTTGATTTTCGATTGAGAATGACTGACAATCAAGCATCCAGGATACAAGCCCCCGGATTCATTCGTCCAGAAATAAAAAACCTGTATCCGATAAAGGAGCCCCCGAATTTATCCGTGAGGTCAAGGCTTCAATCTAAAATCTAAAATCTAAAATCTAAAATCTAAAATCGATTGACTGCATCATGGTTTGGGGCTTACCTGCCGTTGTATTATTTTACGAAACTGGTATTAATTAGCAGTTATCCGTTGTCAGTTTCCCAGAGTTTTTAACTAATGACTGCGGACTACTGACTACTGACTACTGACTACTGACCACTGACTACTAACTACTGACTACTGACCACTGACTACTGACCACTGACTACTAACTACTGACTACTAACTACTGACTACTGACTACTGACTGCGGACTACTGACTACTGACCACTGACTACTGACCACTGACTACTAACTACTGACTACTAACTACTGACTACTGACTACTGACTACTGACTACTGACTACTGACTAAATTTAAACAACAAGCGAGGA
The DNA here is from genome assembly GCF_036700905.1 of Microcoleus sp. S13_C3. Taxonomy (NCBI): domain Bacteria; kingdom Bacillati; phylum Cyanobacteriota; class Cyanophyceae; order Oscillatoriales; family Microcoleaceae; genus Microcoleus; species Microcoleus sp. S13_C3. Next base: position 25,172 of record NZ_JAUBPT010000111.1, read on the forward strand.
GGTTTAGTTGTGGTAGTTAAAACAGCAACAGAGTGCCTGATTACCTTAGAAGGCGTTAGCAAAGCTTACTCGCAGCCCAACGGTCAAACAATCTCTATTTTAGAGCCAATTAATTTAGATTTGCGATCGGGCGAAATAGTAGCTTTACTCGGCCCATCGGGTTCAGGAAAATCAACATTAATGCGAATGATTGCCGGACTTATCCCGCCCACTGCAGGTCAAGTTCTATACCACAATCGTCCTTTAGTCGGCTTAAATCCTGGAGTAGCCATTGTATTTCAAAACTTTGCCCTTTATCCCTGGTTGACGGTACTAGAAAATGTAGAATTAGGCTTAAAAGCTAAAGGAGAATTGCCAGAACCGCGCCGAAAAAAAGCCTTACGGATGATTGACATTATCGGTTTAGACGGATTTGAAAATGCTTATCCGAAAGAACTTTCCGGCGGGATGCGGCAGCGGGTGGGATTTGCTAGAGCTTTGGCGGTAGAACCCGAATTGCTTTGCATGGATGAACCGTTTTCAGCTTTAGACGTGCTGACCGCAGAAAACTTGCGGTTTGAGTTATTAGATTTGTGGCTGGAAAAAAAGATTCCGACTCAAGCTGTGTTAATCGTAACTCACGGGATTGAGGAAGCGGTAATTTTAGCCGATCGCGTTGTAGTCTTGGGTCGCAACCCGGGGCGAATTCGCGCCGAGTTAACGGTGACTTTGCCGCACTACCGCGATCGTAAAACTCCCGAATTTCAAGCTCTTGTAGACCAAGTTTACAAAATTCTCACCAATCCTGACTTGAGCGACGAAACAGTAACTGCACCTGCTGAAAGTGCCGCTACTGTGTCTCAACCTCAAGCCGCTCAAAGCGCTAAATACCAATCTCTGCCGCAGGTGCGAATTGGTGCGATCGCAGGCCTGTTGGAACTCTTGGAAGACCGCAAGGAGAAAGACCTCTACCGCCTCGGTCAAGAATTAATGTTAGAGGTTGACGACATTTTGCCGATCGTGGAAGCAGCAAAATTAATGGAATTTCTGGTAATTCAAGAAGGCGACCTCCTGTTAACACCAGTTGGCATTCAGTTCATTGCCGGCGGAATTGACCAGCGCAAACAAATTGTTCGCACCCAAATTCTCAGCAATATTCGCCTCGTACAGCAAATGTATCGAATGCTTCAGGCTAAGCGCAATCACCGCATTTCTGAAGAGTTGATTTTGGATATTCTCGAAGCCCACTTTAGTCCCAAAGAAGCAATGCGGCAATTGCAAACTGCTATTGACTGGGGTCGCTATGCAGAGTTATACAGTTATGATGAGCCCGGGGGCGAAATGTTCTTAGAATCGGAAGATAAAGCTGAGTAGTTATTTGCTATTGATTATTTGTTATTTGTTATTTGTTATTTGTTATTTGTTATTTGTTGGTATCTTAGTCTTGTTTGTTGGTATCTTAGTCTTAGTCTTGTTCCCAGGCTCTGCCTGGGAATACATACCCGGAGGCTCTGCCTCCAATAACCAATAACCAATAACCAATAACCAATAACCAATAACCAATAACCAATAACCAATAACCAATAACCAATAACCAATAACCAATAACCAATAACCAATAACCAATAA
>NZ_JAUBPT010000112.1:0-26755 GCF_036700905.1 Microcoleus sp. S13_C3
AGCGCGCTCGGACGATCATCCGAGCGCGCTCGACTATTATAATTTACTTGGGGACAATTAATCCACCCTGCTTATTAAGGGGGGCTAGGGGGGATCGGATTCTACGGGGCCTCATACAAAATTGGTATTAAATCTATTGTGTTAAAATTATATTCTAATAATAGAAGAATAACGATCGCTCGAAATGGATATTATTGAAATTCTCAAAGACGATTATCAAAGATTTCCCGATAATCAGACTTACAGCATCTATGCAAAAGATGTTTATTTTGAAGATCCGGTGAATCGATTTACAGGAGTCGATCGCTACCGCAAAATGATCGGGTTTATGGGGACTTTTTTTCAGGATGTAAATCTCGATTTGCACGGGATTTCGCAGTCGAGAGATACTATAGACACTCGCTGGACTCTGAGCTGGATCGCACCGCTACCTTGGAAACCGAAAATGGCGATCGCCGGTAGGAGCGAACTGAAAGTCAACAGCGACGGTTTAATTGTTTCTCACATCGATTACTGGGACTGTTCGCGGTTGGATGTGATCAAACAGCTTGTATTTCCGGTAAAAACTAATCTTTGAGAATTGTTCTTAGGTTTGTTAGGATCGTCAATTAAATAATTTCCCTTTTTTCTTGTGGGATGGGCGTCCCGCCCGTCTATCGGGGACGGGCGGGACGCCCATCCCACAACAAACAGGAAAAGTGGATTTTATTTAATTCTCATTCCTTAGCAATAAAAAATAGTGTTTTAAGAGCGAGCTCCCTTTTTTAAGGCAAATATTAGCAGATAAACACAGATGGATTTTTATTTGTTGCAATTGATAGCTGAGATAAATAATTTTAACTTATCTTGACAGGGAAGCAATTTCGTGTATCACTGGAAATGTGGTATGTCCGGCGGCGCGATGCCAAAATTAATTCCCCACAAAATTAATATCTGTTACATAACGTTACAATATAGGAGTAAACTACTTTCAGGCGAGCTAAACAATCAATGCGCTTAATATTAATGACTGGAAAAGGCGGCGTCGGCAAAACCTCCGTAGCCGCTGCGACTGGGCTGCGGTGTGCCGAATTGGGATACAAAACCCTAGTGCTGAGTACAGATCCCGCTCACTCCTTAGCCGACAGCTTCGACATGGAACTCGGACACGATTCGCGGCTGGTGAAACCGAATTTGTGGGGAGCAGAATTAGACGCTCTCAGGGAATTAGAAGGCAATTGGGGAGCCGTTAAGCGCTACATTACTCAAGTCTTGCGAGCGCAGGGGCTCGAAGGGGTGCAAGCTGAAGAATTAGCTATCTTGCCAGGAATGGATGAAATCTTCGGTTTAGTGCGAATGAAGCGGCATTACGACGAAGGCGAATTTGATGTTTTAATTATCGATTCTGCTCCGACTGGCACGGCATTGAGACTGCTAAGTTTGCCGGAAGTTGGCGGCTGGTACATGAGAAAATTTTACAAGCCGCTGCAAGGTATATCAGCCGCCCTTAGACCTTTAGTGGAACCTATTTTTAGACCAATTGCGGGTTTTTCTTTACCAGACAAAGAGGTGATGGATGCACCTTACGAATTTTACGAACAAATCGAAGCTTTGGAAAAGGTTTTAACTGACAATACTGTCACTTCGGTAAGGTTAGTTACCAATCCAGAAAAAATGGTAATTAAAGAGTCTCTGCGGGCTCATGCCTATTTGAGTTTGTACAATGTAGCCACAGATTTAGTAGTAGCTAACCGGATTATTCCCGCAGAAGTAACGGACCCATTTTTTAAACGGTGGAAAGAAAGCCAGGAACAGTACCGTCAGGAAATTCACTCAGATTTCATGCCGCTGCCAGTTAAGGAGGTGCCACTTTATTCTGAAGAAATGTGCGGTTTGGCAGCTTTGGAACGGTTGAAAGAAACGCTTTACAAAGACGAAGACCCAAGTCAAGTTTATTACAAAGAAAATACGATTAAGATCGTGCAGGAAAACAATCAATATAGTCTTGAACTGTATTTGCCCGGAATTGCTAAGGATCAGATCCAGTTGAGCAAAACGGGAGATGAGTTGAATGTTCGGATTGGCAATCACCGCCGCAATTTGGTTTTGCCGCAAGCTTTAGCGGCGCTGCAACCTTCGGGGGCGAAGATGGAGGATGATTATTTGAAAATTAAGTTTGCTTAACAAGACTTACGCACGCTTCTACCTAAAAAACCCGGTTTCTAGGAAAAATCGTGGATAATCCCTTGAGATATTCACGCAGAAACCGGATTTTTTTCCCGCGTGCAGGCATTGAGCTATTCAGCAGACTTACGCCATTCTTGTCCAAGGCGAACTGCTTTGTCAAAAGTAGCACGGTTGCGTCTGCGTTTATGAGACAGTGACTTTTGTAATGGTATCAATTCCGATTGTATGGGAATGATTTAACCGCAGAGGGCGCAGAGGGCGCAGAGTCTCCAGAAGAGAGAGATGAATAATTCCGATGTCAACGGATTTGATATGAGATGCTGCTGGCTAGACACAATTAACAGGACTCAGCACGAAGGACTTCGTTTAATGCCTCATCAATCACTGCATCGCTGACACCTCGACGCTTCAAACTTGCTACTAAGGCTGTTACTGTCTGGGTCTCAAATCGTTCTAAATCAAGGCGCAAACCTTGACCGATATAAGCACGAATTAATGGCTGATAACCCGAAAAACCCAACAATGGTGCAACTTTTTTTAAATCTTCCACAACATCTTCGGGCATACGAATCGTCACGCTAGTCATTGGACGGTTGCGGTTTAATCGCTGCTTTAATGCTTCAACTTTCATACTCTGCCCTCTCCTGACGAGTTGCTTTACGTGCTGAAATAAGTTGCGGCTCTTGTACCCGGTAAACAATTCCCTATTATAAGCCCCACCGATTATCTTAGAAAATCAGTAATTTTATTCCATTTCATCACTTCCGCCAAGTCAATCGCCGTCAACCCATCAGGATTCTTAATCATTTTATCAGCGCCATACTTTAATAATAATTTAACAGGAGTTAAGTTGCCAGCCAATGCCTCACATTGCAGCATAGTCCAGCCATTTTCATCAATTTGATTTACAATGGTAGGATTTTCACTTAATGCAGAATCAATTTTTGCAGCCATATTCTCACTCATTGGATGCTCGCCGATTTCATATTCATCCTTATTTCTTGATTCTTGATTTAAATAGCTATCGGGAACAATTCGGATTTCTCTCGGATCGCCGAATTCCAAACCCCAAGCATCATCATGCACACGCCTTCGATCGCTATTCATTGTAAGCCGTATTGCATTAACAGTATATGCACCATAAACCATCCCATCAATAGAATATATCCAATCATTGATATCGTTGAAGCCCATCACAATCTGGTCGCCCGATCCAATTCCATCTATCCATCTCGGATCGTTTAATAAATCTCCACTAACTTTCAGACCATCAAAATTAACATTCTCCACCCACATATGTTCAACTGATGGTGCAGAATCCGTCACCTTTCCCGTCGGAAATCCAAGTTTTACTGCACTTATATCCAGCCCAGGAATTATCCGCCGCCTTTCCCATGACAACTCACGCCAAAAATATTTAAATGATTCGCGTGCCTTCTTGCTAGCAAGATTTATATCCGGGTCATCACCCTGAAATCGATAAATATTTTGACTCATTTACCACTCCGCAGTTGATTGTTAGAGGTACTTCTAATATTAATATACATCATAAGCAGGTTAAGTATATCAAGGGAAAGGGATGAAAAGAATTCGACCTTCATATTCATCAGGCTGACTGCAACAAATAAATAGTTCTAAATCATCAATGATCTTACCAATGGGTGCTGTTGCAATAACCTCAATAACTCCAAGCATAGGTAGTCATTGATTGACTCGCTCGTAGGCATACATCGTAATAGTGGCCACATCATGGGTAAGTAAGATGCGTCCTTCATTAGCCGCCCATTCTAAAATATCTGGATCGTCAGTGTGAATCAGCCCTACATCTTGGACACGAACAATATCTAATTCAGGCAAACGTCTCACCAGCCCACGCAATATGGCTCCATTAAAATTTTCATCAGTTAGAAGGCGCACTTGGTATCGACTCCCCTTTTGACTGATAACGAGTAAGCAAACGTTGTCTCAGATCAACTAAGTTGTGTTGTCGAGAAAGTTCTTGTCTCAGTTGCTGAGATTGTTGGCTGCGCTGTTCCAAATAACTGTCAATTTCCTGACGATGGTTTAGATAGTAAGCAATGGTACTGTATATGTCTTCTAAGCGAACAACTGAATACTGAATAGCGATTTCTTCGGGAGTGGAGCCATTGTGGTATGAAGCAAGTATGCTATCTAGGGTGACTCGACTCGAACCTATACGGATACCTCCCGCTTCATCCCAACGGAAAGGAGGAGAGGTTGCTTGGAATTTTGCTGGGGCGCTCATTAGGGACATATTCTACCTGACTTGAACTGTATCAAAACATTGTAGCAAGAAGCCTAATTCTTTGTCGGAAGGTAATGAAATCCAACCATAATTATAGCTGTCGCTATGCTGGCTTTGCTACGAATGCAGGATAGGTTTTGTGTGCATCTGCATAAATCCTAAGTGCTACAGACATTTGCTGGCAGTTTCTCCTTGTGCCTGAAACCAAGCAAATGTTTCAGGATCGACTTGAACTTGCATAGTAATAGCCGACTGAGGCATTCGTAATTGCGCTCTAGTAAAGAACTCCTCCGATAGTGGTGGACTATCGGAAGTATCGATATCTTCATCGCTCATTGCGTCGATTCTCGCCCAGTCGGTTTGTGAGGTATTGTTCATAGCGTCTGCGTTCATAAGACAGTGACTTTCGCCCTGGAGATAATACGAACTGTTTCCTCATCAAGCTCCGTGTAGACAACAACTACAATTCGTCCATCAAGTAAACCAATACCGATACTCGACTCCAACGCATTGTTAGGCTTTCTGATTGCTACGGATATGGCAATAAATTTAAGTTTTGAATGAATCGATAATCTCGTTGGTTCTTAGTGATGAAAGGGTACTCCCATACTATTGCTGTAGCTGCGATCAAGCCATCGGCAATTAGTAAGCCGTGACTTAGCCGATACAACCGTAACAAGTCAACCGCCTTATCTGAAATAGACTGGTCAATTCTAATCACGTCAAACTGCTGGATAAATTTTTCTAGAGTCTGTAACTCTACCTTGTTAGCGCAACCAACAATTAGCTCCATTTGTGTGATTATGCTAATTGGTAATCGAGAACTTGATTTTAGTCCTTGCAAACAATTAACTGCATCAGGAATACCACGACCAACATCGATGATTATGTCGGTATCTATGATAGTTGAACTAGCCATGTGCTTTTTACCACTCGTTTTCTCGGAGATTACGTACCCAGGTAGTGCTACCTAAGTCTTGACGATCTCGCCACATTCCAATAAATGGATCGTTCATTAAATCAACATTTACTGACGAAGAGACATGTTCATCATATATGTACTTTTGTTTGAAAAAGGCGATCAAACTTACCACTTGACTCTGTGCTTCAGCCGGCAGAGATAAAAATTCACCTAAAAACTCTTGATTTGTCATGGCTATACCTTTTAAACAGAACAAGATATCTTTGATTAAGTCTATCAATATTTTGAGATTTTGGGAACTACTCCCTTCCCGTCATGGGGTCAAAAGCAGAAATTTTCTGTGTAAAATCCCAATTTTGGGTAGTTAGGCAGAAACTTTCTCTGTTTCCATGACTATTCCTCTTCTTTCCCTTCCTCTGTGCTCTCTGTGCCCTCTGCGGTTCCTTCAATCTTTCCCGCATTAACCTCAATCTTTTGCGAGTGGCGTTCCGACGCAGCTTTTTGCAGCATTTTCAATTTTTCTGGGTCAGCATTCGATCGCCAAAACAACTTATGATCCTTAATTTTAACGCAATTTTCCTCCAAACACTTCATCCATTCCCGATGTTTCTTAACTACGCCACGATCGAGAATACCTAACTTTTCTTCTTGGCGGGTGAGTTTCGCAAACTTGTCATAATGGGGATAACTAGCAGTAACAAAAGCTTCTTTTCTTACTAAAATTGGTGGATTATACACATCAGAATAGTCTTGATAGCTCACAGAAAGGTCGCGCAAATCTATGTGCATAGAAGTGTGAAGGGCTGGATGCGGGTTAGTGTCAAAATCGGGATAAAATAAATAGGAAATCTGAGGTCTGCGAGCGTAAAATTTGATAATTGTCGCGCCGTCAAGTCTGCCAATTGTGCGGTTGGCGCAGCCTTCGTAGAGCCTCAGCAAAGGGTCTAGTTCTTCTAATGCAGAGACGTGTACTGAAAGAGTACCGGGCTGTTTGTAGCCGATCGCACTATCTTCGCAGCAATCCGCAACAATATCAGCTTTGCCCAAACTGTATAGCATTAAATCTGCCAAAGTGCAAGCTTTTTGATAATTGTCAAACAAACCTTTGATGTCGTTGCGGATTTGAGCCGGTAGTCGGCGGATTGAAGGTCGTGAAGCGTAGCTATCCCGTAGGGAATCGCCCAAACCGTTGAGGGCGAGATACACCAGCAAATCTTGGCGGCGCTTGTCGGCGATTTTCTCCCAATCATCCGCATCCGTTGCTTGCAAAATCACCCTCCAAGCGCGATTAAAACTGTGAAATTCCTCCTTAATCGCCGATTCTTCCGCTAGTTCGCCTTTAACAGGAAGCCGGCCCCGATCGCTCACAAAAGCCATCAAAGGAGCCAACATTTCCGCATAATCCTCAAACCGCTTAACTTGCGATCGCACCCTGGGAGTCGATAAGTGCGATCGAAACCGAGAAGCACGAAAACTTTCACCCTCCGCCGCATCCCGAAACACAAAATAAATCCCCAAAGCAACAGGAATTGCATCCACACTCAAAACTTGGTCGATATAAACCTTCAACTCTTCTTGTTCGTAATACTTCTGAAAAGTATTCCGAGAAGTAATCACCCCATCCCCGTAAGCAATTTGACCTTGTTGGCGATCGTCAATCAAAACTTGAGCCGCTACAACTAATAAATTCTTAGTTAATTCCCAAGCATTCAGCAAAGCTTCTCGTCGTTCCGCCAAAGATTCAATCACATTAATCACATAACCAATATTCACAATATCAGCACAAATTCGCGGAGTATCCGGCTGATAGTAGGGGTCCCAACCAGAAATAGCATAACCCTCTTGTGCAATATATTTAATATCCCCGCCGAAACCGCAACCGTAATCAAAAAAAGTCGCACCGTCCCTCGCTAAATCAGCTTCTAAAACCAGACGCAGAGGTTTAGAAAGCGAATTGCGTACCATTGCAGCTTTGTGTCGCTCGATCTTAGGAATTGATAGCTCACTATTCTCCTGTTTCAAACGCTCGACAACAGTATGATCTTGGATTTCTACACCGCAATATCCCAAATATTTGAGCCAACCCTCGCGAGTGCCGATAACGCTAGTATTGTCAAGCAGCCCCCACTTTTCCTCGCAGCGAGTCAGCCTCGCAAACTTTTCGTAATTGGGATAATCCGCAGCTACAAAAGTTTCCTTGCGGTGCAAAACCGGGGGGTTTTCGCTGTTGCTGTAATCGAAATATTTAACTTCCCCTGTTGCTAGATTAATTTGGATGCTGGTTTGCAAAGCAGGATGAGCATCTGTATCGAAATCAGGGTAAAAAAGATAAGATATTTTAGGTTGATGAAGCTGAAACTTAACTAAGGTTGCTTCCTCAATATTTTCTATATTTATTCTGGCACAATTTTCATAAATTATGAGGAGAGGATTGAGTGCTGGTAAGGCCGAAACGTGAACGTAAAAAGCCGTTGGCAATTTTTTCCCAACCTTGCTCTCTCGACAGCAGCGAGCCACTTTTTCTACTAGGTTGTCAACACGAAAATTATTAATTTCGTCTGGGGGGTACGGCACTGCGGCTACATAATCTTTCTCCGAAATAGCCTCGTTTTCCTGCAACACTTTCCGAGCAAAAACCATCAAAGGCGTTAGCAGTTCTCCATTATTTTCTAATGGCTCGCTCTCTAAAATAGTGTTTGTACTGGTATCGTAAGTCATAGCTAAATTAATTTATTTTTTAATTAACCGCAGAGAACGCAGAGAACACAGAGTGAAGAAAGAAAGAATTTATTTCTTAGTCCGCGTAGGCGGACTTCGTTTGTGTAGGCGCGATTTCAATCGCCGACTACGATCAACTACGATCGACTACGATCGACTGACATATTAACCAAACATTCGAGTTTCCACAAATTCTTGAACCCGGGCTAAATGACTGGACAAACTCACTAATATGTTCTCAACCCTCTCCATATTTAACAATTCCCTCTCTGGTGGTTCAGATTGAAATCCTCGCGCTTGATGCTCCAATTGTGCGGCCAAATCCGACATCAGAGCAACTCCCACATTAGCAGATGTTCCTTTGAGACGGTGGGCTTGATATTCCACAGCTTGCCAATCTTTAGCTTCTACAGCTATTTGGGCAGCAGCCATATCAGCTTGGGCGTCTGCGACAAAAGCTTGCAAAAGTCGCTCTGGCAATTTAATATTAACTCGTCCGAGTTGCTCCAATCTGCTCTTGTCGAATAGTCCGTCGCAGTCTCTATGTTCCCAAGTTTGAAGTGCGAGCGCCCTTGGTGTCGGCAGACCCACAACCTGCGCTTTTTCCACAACTTCTGTATAATTTGTTGCTAATTGAGATTTCTTTTCCGAATTAATACTTTTAACTCCATACTTATTTTCACCCTGAACATTTAGGGCTTCATACTTTTTCAGAGCCGCCGCCAAAGCATCTAAATCTACAGGTTTGCTGAGATAATCGTCCATCCCCGCCGCCAGACACTTTTCTCGTTCCCCCGGCATAGCATGAGCAGTTAAAGCCATCACAAAAGTATGCCGATCGCTTCCTTCGATTTCCCTCAACTTTTCCGTCGCTTTGTAACCATCAAGTACCGGCATTTGACAGTCCATCAGCACTAAATCATAGCTTTTTTTTGCCAGCAAATCCAGCGCTTCTTGACCGTTGACCACGCAGTCAGCCTGATAGCCTAAAACTGCCAACTGTTCGACAAGAACTTGTTGATTGATCGGGTGGTCTTCCGCCACCAAAATTCTCAGCGATGACAGCGAATTGGGAGTAACATATTGAGAATTAACTGCTGGCAATTTGCAAGTATTAGCAGCCTCCAGCCTCCCAAACTCTCCCGTTCCCTTCACCGACGCAAGCATTGCCTCAAGCAGGCGGCTTGGCCGCACCGGCTCGATCAAATATCCGTTAAAACCCTGACTGCAAAGCGATTCAGCCTTCGGCTGTTCTCGCAAAGCAGTCATGGCGATTAACGAGCCAACTGTCGAGGTCGATCGCACTTTTCTAGCAAATTCCTCCGCATCCAATTCCGGCATTTGCAAGTCCACAAGCACCACATCCCAGCTTTTTCCCCCCTCTCCCGAATTCTGAGAAATCCCGCCCTGGGCCTTGTTCAACCAAGTCAAAGCCTCAGTAGCAGTTTCTGCCTCATCGCAGCGGGCACCCCAACTTTGAGCGAGCGATCGCACCGCTGCCCTCCTCAAAGCACTTTCAGAGACTACTAACAACTTCTTGCCCACAAGTTCGGGATCGGGAGGCTCAACTGGCAACTGTTTTTCCAAAGGTACAGTAAACCAAAAAGTCGAACCGCTACCTAGCAAACTGCGAACTCCAATCTCGCCGGACATCATCTCCACTAACTGCTTACAAATAGCCAAACCCAAACCCGTTCCGCCGTAAGGCCTAGTAGGAGAATCGTCTACCTGAGAAAAAGATTGGAACAATTTTGTTTGCCCTTCGGCCGAAATTCCAATGCCAGTATCCCGCACGGAAAATAGCAATCTTGCTTCTTGTCTACCGTCTGCCTGTCGGTTGCCCTGTTTCACAGTTACGTGAACTAGAACTTGACCGCGATCGGTAAATTTTATGGCATTACCCGTCAAATTCAGCAAAACTTGCTTCAATCTGCCCGAGTCGCCCACCAACTTTCTCGGCACTGAGCTATCAACTAAAATATTCAATTCAATACCTTTTTCTTCTGCCAAATGCGCTATAATTTCTATCACCGACTCAACGCAACTATCCAAATCAAATTTAGAGTTTTCCAGTCGCATTTCTCCCGCTTCAATCTTAGAGAAATCGAGGATATCATTAATAACATTTAGCAAATGTTCAGCACTGCGGTAAATCGTCTGAGCACAGTCCCGCTGTTTCTGTTCCAGAGGAGCGCGCAGCAGCAATTGAGCCATTGCCAAAACCCCATTCATCGGAGTACGAATTTCGTGACTCATGTTCGCCAAGAATTGCGACTTCACCCGGCTCGCTTCTAAGGCAGTTTCCCGCGCTTCCACCAGCTCATTAATCTTGTCGGCAACCATCACGATTCCCCCCACTTTCTCGTCTGGATCGTACCAAGGGTGAGCAGCCCACCGCAGGTACAGAACAGATCCGTCCGATCGTTCCCAGGCATCTTCGCTCACAGAAACTACCTTGCCTTTGAGCACTTCTTGGTACATTACTTTCCAGCGATTGGGGGTATCTGGAAACAATTCGTAATGGCTGAGATTATTCAGGGACGGCAACTCCAAATCAAATTGACTAACCCATTTTTTAGAGTTAGCCATATAGCGCATTTGTGTATCGAACATCGCCATTGCTACAGGCACGCAAGTAATAATTTGTCTCAGTTGCTGCCGTTCCCTTTCCAGAGCATCTTCCGCCTGTTTGCGCTGGGTAATGTCGCTAATCATACCGGCCATTCGCAGCGGTTTTCCTTGGGAATTGCGCTGAGCTTTTCCCTGAGAAGTGCAGTACCGGTAAACACCGTTCGAGTGTAGCAGCCGGAATTCTACATTATAGTCTATTTCTTGTTCCAAGTGAGCGGCGATCGCTGCGACAATTCCCTCCTTGTCATCGGGGTGTAGGCGGTTGTATAGAGCTTCCATAGTCCTGCCAAATTGCTTTCGCGACAAACCGATTATTTCCAAAAGGCGATCGTTCCAATACACCTCATTTTTACTTAAATCCCAATCCCAAATTCCGTCGTTCACTCCCTCTAAAACTAACCTGTATCGTTCCTCACTTTCCTTGAGTTTTTGACTGGTATGAAACGCCTGAAATTCGGCGCGGTAAACGCGCATCGCATTGGACAAACTGCGAGACAAACTTTCGGGAGAAAGCTTGTTTTTAGCGATATAATCCGAAGCTCCTGCCTTCATCAATTCCACAGCAATTTGTTCGTCGCCTTGACCTGTGAGCACAATTAAGGGAACTTTCAGCCCAGATTCTCGTAGATTTTTTACCAAACTCAGCCCGTCTCCGTCCGGCAATCCGTAGTCGAGCAATACGCAGTCAAATTTGCACTCAAATATTTGATTTAATAGCAGCCCCTTTTCTGTCTCCTCAACCTCGCTTAAAGGTTGAGATTTATTTTGTTTGGAGAGTTTCGCGGTAGCCTGCATAGAAGTTTTGCTGACCGAGAGTTGGGCCAGCGCATCCGCGCAGTCTTCTGCTTCAGTAACTTCTACCAAAACACCAGCGGACTTGAGCGATCGTTTGATCGCCATTCGATCGACTGCATCGTCATCAACTATCAGAATTGTGAGAATTTTGTCCATAAAAACCGAATTGTGGATTACTCCGAAAAAGCTGCTGTCGAGAAAAAGGAATTAAAACAACTGCATCGCTGAAAAATCACAAACCCCCCCTTGAAAAATTTTTTATTAAATTTTCCCTAGTTTAGGGAATTTCGCTCAGCATCCAGTATCTGTTGAGGGTAGCCATCACTTCCACGAAGTTAGAAAAAGTCACAGGTTTAAGAATATAGCCCGCTACATTCAAATTATAAGCTTTTACTTTATCTCTATCTTCATTAGAAGTTGTGAGGACGATTACCGGAATCGACCTCAAACATTCATCCAGTCGCAATTCTTGCAAAAACTCGATCCCGCTCATTCTCGGCATATTCAAGTCCAGCAAAATCAATCGGCGCGCTTGAGGCATTGGAGGGTCTATTTTTCCTTCTCCACGTAATATAGCCAGAGCTTCTAATCCATTGGCAGCAATGTAGAGAGGGTTGACGATGTTATTTTTTTTGAAAGCTCGCCGGACGTTCATCACATCAACCTCATCATCTTCTACCAAGAGAATATGAATTTTTTTGTCTTGCATAAATCAGCCATTTTATAGATGTTTTTTAAGCGCCAGTCTCGTTGGGGAGGTTTAGCCAGCACGGATCGCGAACCCAGCAGGTTTAATCTCTATTGTCCTTTGTCAAGAATCATTTATGCCGGGGCCGATGACGGTATCTACTGGCAGGGGTACTCGCCCCTCATTCGATTTTAGATTTTAGATTTTAGATTTTGGATTGACTTGGGCGAGATAAATGCGGGGGCTTGAGGATTTTAGATTTTAGATTTTGGATTGATTCCACGGATAAATCTGGGGGCTTGTACCCTCAAGAAATTCTTGGTCAGAGAATGAGCGGCACAGCCGAGATCCAAAAACTCGCCAATAACGCCCGATCGAGCTACGGTAAAATCTAAAACTCATCTACCTTATTATTAATCGCCATGTCAGCCGATCGCAAACTCTACGAAGGCAAAGCCAAAATCCTCTACTCCACCGAAGACAGCGAAATTTTGCTGACCCACTTCAAAGACGACGCCACAGCCTTTAACGCCCAGAAACGCGGCAGCATCGTCGGCAAAGGCGAAATCAACTGCGCCGTATCCGCCCACCTGTTTCGGATGCTAGAAGCCAAAGGCATTCCCACCCACTTCATCGACACCCCGGCCCCCAACCAAATGCGAGTCTGTCGCGTCCAAATCTTGCCATTGGAAGTCGTAGTCAGAAACATTGCCGCCGGCAGTCTGTGCAAGCAAACAGGCCTCGCCCTAGGCACAATTGTCAATCCGCCGCTGGTGGAATTTTATTATAAAAACGACGATTTGGGAGATCCGCTACTGACCCGCGGCCGACTCCAGTTAATGCAGCTAGCCACCCCCGAACAAGTAGACCAACTAGAAATCGCCGCCCGCGAAATTAACGAAATACTCAAAGAATTTTTCAGCCAGTGTGGCATCACCCTGGTAGACTTCAAACTAGAATTCGGTATCGACCAACATCAAAATCTGATCCTCGCCGACGAAATCAGTCCCGACACCTGCCGCCTCTGGGACAACGCAGAAGCCGACCCCGACGCCCGTGTTATGGACAAAGACCGATTCCGCCGGGACTTGGGATCGGTGGAAACAGCTTACCAGCAAGTTCTCCAGCGGGTTCTAGCTCAGAAAGTCTAGAGGCCTTAACAATGAGCTACAATTGCACAGTTTGTCACGGACATTCAGCACTCAGCAGTCAACAGTTAGCAGTCAGCGGCAAATTCAACCGACTCAATAACTAATGACTAATGACTAATGACTGATGACTGATGGCTAATGTGGTGTGTGGATTGCCTAAAAAAGTGAACAAAAATGCGTTTATCTGCTGTATTGGTGGCAGTTTTTACTGCCTCAGCAACATTCGGGTTATCAAATTCGGCAAGTGGCCAAACATCCTACTCTGAATCAGCAGAGGAAGCTTTGGCTGCCGCCCGGCCCGCCCCGTCGATCGAATTACCCGATCGCCCCCTTCCAGAATTAACCCAAAATCCTCCTCAAAACCGCAAAGCCGTTAAAACCGGCAAAGGGGAAGCCCTAACAATAGCGGAGGCCCCTGGCAGAGGAGCTCCCGACGACCAACCCCCAGACCTAGTAAAAGAAACGCCCTCCCCGGTTTCACCTGCCAGCCGGGAACTCAAACCCCAGCTAGCATCCAACCCCTCCCCCGCCTCTAGCAGCCAAAACGCCCTGCCAGAGCCGCAACAGGACAGCTCGCTCCCCCCATCGGAAGCGGCTGTAACGCCCGCCTGGCTCGCAGCAGAGCTAGGGAAACCAGAGGAATCAGGGGCGATCGCTCAAAACGCCCAAGTTACCCCCAGACCGGCCCCGACCAGGCCTACGCCAGCCAGACCGGCCCCAGCCAGACCAGCCCCAGTCAGACCGGCCCCGGCGAGCCCTCCGACTAACACCGTTCCCACCTTGCCCCCTGGCCTGGCACCGCGGCCCAGACAAACGCCCGCACCCGCCGGGGCGGCAGAACCGCAAGTGCTAGTTGCAGAAGTTACAGTCACCGGGGCGACGAAAGACTTGGAAAGCGAGATTTACCGAGTCATCAGCACCCAACCGGGACGCACGACCAACCGCAGCCAACTGCAACAAGACATCAACGCCATTTTTGCGACGGGCTTTTTTAGAAACGTGCGGGCAGTACCGGAAGACACCCCGTTGGGCGTCCGGGTGACTTTTATTGTGCAGCCAAATCCGGTATTGCGGGGAGTGACAATCACCGGTCAGCAAGTCCTGCCCCAAAGCGTAATTGACGAAAGCTTCCGCGATCAATACGGCAAAATTCTCAACCTCCGCCGCTTTGAAGAAGGAGTGAAAAAAATTAATGCGTGGTATCAAGAGAACGGCTATGTTTTGGGTCAAATCACTGATGCCCCGCAAGTAGCAGACGACGGCACTGTCACCCTGGTAGTGGCAGAAGGCCAGATCGAATCCGTTGATGTCCGCTTCCTGAACAAGGAGGGAGAGTCAACAGATGCCACGGGTCAGCCCATCGGAGGCAACACCCGCCGGTTTGTCATCACCCGCGAAGTAGAACTCAAGCCCGGAGACATCTTTAACCGCACCAAGGCGGAAAGGGATTTGAGACGGGTGTTTGGTTTGGGAATTTTTGAAGACGTGCGACTTGCCTTGGAACCGGGAACGACTGACCCCCGCAAGGCAAGGGTAATTGTCAACGTCATTGAGAAAAATACCGGTTCTCTAGCCGCGGGTGCGGGTTTGAGTTCCGCGACGGGTTTGTTCGGTACGGTGAGTTACCAGCAGCAAAACTTCAGAGGTAGGAACCAAAAGTTGGGCGCTGAGGTGCAAATCGGGGAACGCCAAAATCTGTTTGACCTGAGTTTTACAGATCCCTGGATTGCGGGCGATCCTTACCGGACTTCTTATACGATTAATGCGTTTAGAAGACGATCTATCAGCGTGATTTTTGACGGCGGCGAACGGGAAGTCAGATTGCCCAACGAGGATCGACCCCGCATCAATCGCACCGGGGCCGGCATCAATTTCACCCGTCCTCTGTCGCGCAATCCTTTTGCCGATGCTGAGTGGACTGCTTCAGTCGGTTTGCAGTACCAGCGAGTCTCAATTACCGATCGCAAAGGCCGTCGCGAATCCAAGGACGAACTCGGCAACCTGTTAAGTTTTAGCGATTCGGGTTCGGATGACTTGACAACTTTGCAAGCAGGTGTTGTACGCGATCGACGCAACGACCCCCTCCGCCCCACTAGCGGTTCCCTGCTCAGGTTTGGGATGGAACAGTCGATTCCTGTAGGTTCCGGCAGCATCCTGTTAAACCGCGTGCGGGCCAGCTACAGCTTTTACCTACCAGTCAAGTACACCAACTTTACCCCCGGCCCTCAAACCCTGGCATTTAGTGTTAGAGGCGGCACCGTATTCGGAGATTTGCCTCCCTACGAAGCCTTTGCCTTGGGCGGCGCTAACTCGGTGCGCGGATACAACGAAGGCGACCTGGGAGCCGGCCGCAGCTTCCTAGAAGCCAGCGTTGAGTACCGTTTCCCGATTATTTCGTTTATCGGCGGAGCGCTATTTTTGGATGCTGGCACCGACTTGGGCACGGGCAAAGATGTCCCCGGCGACCCGGCCGGTATCCGCAAAAAGCCCGGTAGCGGTTACGGTTACGGCCTCGGCGTGCGGGTTCAATCTCCTTTAGGGCCGATCCGGATCGATTACGGTATCAACGACACCGGCGACAATCAAATTCACTTTGGGATTGGTGAGCGATTCTAAGTTGGCAGTTGGCAGTTGGCAGTTGGCAGTTGGCAGTTGACAGTTGGCAGTTGGCACTTGGCAGTTAACAGTTGGCAGTTGACAGTTGGCAGTTGGCAGTTGACAGTTGACAGTTGACAGTTGACAGTTGACTACTAACTACTGACTACTAACTAATGACAGTTGACAGTTGGCAGTTGACAGTTGGCAGTTGGCAGTTGACAGTTGACAGTTGACTACTAACTACTGACTACTAACTAATGACTAATGACTAATGACTAATGACTAATGACTAATGACTAATGACTATTGAACGTACCCTGAAATCTGAATTTGAACTGTCGGGAATCGGTTTGCACAGTGGCACACAAACTCGCGTCCGAGTTTTGCCTGCGGATGTTGGGGAAGGCCGCTATTTTGTCAGAATAGACTTGCCCGGTACTCCGATAATTCCTGCAAAAATTGAGGCGGTTTGTCAGACGGCACTTTCAACTGAACTCGCAGGTATAGATGGTCAAATTCGCACTGTAGAGCATCTATTAGCCGCTTTGGCGGGGATGGGAGCGGATAATGCTCGAATTGAGGTTGATGGGCCGGAAGTGCCACTGCTGGACGGTTCGGCTCTGGTTTGGGTAGAGGCGATCGCCCATATCGGCTTAGTTCCTCAAGAATCGAAGCAAGCCCCCACTCCCTCCTGCGTCCTAGAACAGCCAATTTGGGTGCGCCACGGGGATGCTTTTGCCGCGGCTTTACCCTCAGCCGAAACTCGGTTTAGTTACGGAATTGATTTTGAGGAACAGGCGATCGGCAATCAATGGTACAGTTGGTCGCCAGAGGCAGAAAGTTTTGCGACGGCGATCGCCCCAGCCCGCACTTTTGGACTTGCTCGCCAAGTTGACCAATTGCGACAAGCAGGTTTGATCAAAGGTGGTACCCTAGAGAACGCCCTAGTTTGCGATCGATCCGGCTGGCTCAACCCGCCTTTGAGATTTGCCAACGAACCAGTGCGCCATAAAATCCTAGACTTAGTAGGCGACCTCAGTCTGCTCGGAACTTGGCCAAAAGCTCACTACTTGGCTTACAAAGCCAGTCACAACCTGCACGTCCAACTCGCCCAAGCCCTGAAATCGGAATCTCTAGCTACCCTAGATAAAAGTTAGGAAAAAACAGGTGATCTGTTAAGATTGCATATTCTTTCTTCCTTCTGCCTTCTGCAATACCACACTCAAAAGTCTTCAAGTAATGTCTACGCTGACTGAAGTTAACACCCTCAATACTGCTAATTCTGAATCCCTTCCCACCGAGAACGGTGATGATTCTCCAGCGGTTAAATCTACTTTTACTCTCGAAGAAATTCATAAATTATTGCCTCATCGCTATCCTTTTGCACTGGTTGACAAGATTGTTGATTACGTGCCGTCCGAGAAGGCTGTAGGAATTAAAAATGTGACTTTCAACGAACCGCATTTTCAAGGGCATTTTCCCGGACGGCCGATTATGCCTGGAGTATTAATTGTCGAAGCGATGGCTCAAGTTGGCGGTATTGTTCTGGCTCAGTTGCCCGACATCAAGCAAGGATTGTGGATGTTTACCGGAATTGATGAAGTCAAGTTTCGTCGTCAGGTTGTACCGGGCGATCAGTTGCTGATGACTTTAGAATTGCTGTGGGTAAAACGCCGTCGCTTTGCAAAAATGCAGGCTCTGGCTGAAGTAGACGGACAAAAAGTTTGTGAAGGAGAATTGACGTTTTCGATGGTAGATTAAATTGGTGATTGGGCATTGGGCATTGGGCATTGGGCATTGGGCATTGGGCATTGGGCATTGGGCATTGCAACAGCCAACAGCCAACAGTTAACAGACAACAGCCAACAGACAACAGACAACAGCCAACAGACAACAGCCAACTGACAACTGACAACTGAAAAATGCTTACTTTGATTCACCCAACTGCTGTGATTCATCCCCGCGCCGAACTTCACCCGACTGTAGAAGTGGGAGCTTATGCTGTAATTGGGGAAAGAGTGAAAATCGGGCCGGATACTAAGATTGGCGCCCATGCAATTATCGACGGGCTAACAGAAATAGGCGCTCGCAATCAAATTTTCCCCGGTGCGGCGATTGGTTTGGAACCTCAAGATTTGAAATACGAGGGTTCTCCGACTAGGGTGAAAATTGGCGACAGCAATCAAATTCGGGAATACGTGACAATTAACCGCGCTACTGGAGCAGGGGAAAGCACGACTATTGGCAATCATAATCTATTGATGGCTTATGTTCATGTGGGACACAATTGCGCGATCGCCGATCGAGTAATTATCGCCAATGCTGTAGCCTTAGCCGGACACGTTAAAATCGAGTCTCAAGCCCGCTTGAGCGGTGTTTTGGGCGTTCACCAGTTTGTCCACATCGGCCGCTTGTCTATGGTGGGCGGCTTGAGCAGGATCGATCGAGACGTACCTCCTTATATGCTAGTCGAGGGGAATCCTTCGAGAGTGCGAGCTATCAACAAAATAGGCCTCGAACGCGCTGGTTTTACGGCAGAAGATTTGCTAGTTTTGAAGAAAACTTTTCGTATTCTCTACCATTCTGGCTACACTCTAAATCAAGCTTTGGAACAGTTGGATTTGTTGCCAGAAAACGCCCACTTGCAGCACTTGCGGAGATTTGTGCAGCAGTCTATAACCAAAGGGCGGCGCGGTTTGATTCCAGGCAAAAAGTAAATGAGGTAGAATAAACCTATGAACTAAGCGACTGTTGCCCTATGAATGTATATACTTCAGTCAAATCTACATCCCCTGAAACAGAACAAGATGGCTGCATTAGGTTCTCAGATGTTACTTGGGAGCAATTTGAAGCGATAGAAGCAGCTTTTAAAGATGTCAGAGGTGTGAAATTTTTCTATCTCGATAAAATACTGCAAATTATGACTGTCTCGCCCGAACACGAAATAATCAAGAAAACTCTCTGTATGCTGCTAGAGGCATATATGAGAGCAAATGGGATTAGATTTTACGGCAAGGGCGGCCCGACTCTGGGTGACAGAGAATTAGGCGGTAGAAAAGAGCCGGATGATTCCTATGATATAGGAACCCAAAAAATAGTCCCAGATATTGCTATTGAAGTGGTAATTACCAGTGGCGGGATAAATACTCTAGAGTTCTACAAAAGATTGGGCGTTCGGGAAGTTTGGTTTTGGCAAAATAGTCAGTTATCTCTCTATTACTTAACAGGTGAAAATTATGAGCAGATTGCCAGGAGTACATTCCTGCCCGATCTGGACTTAGAATTACTGCTACGCTGTGCTAATATGCCCGATCAATATGATGCTGTTACCGAGTTATTAGCAAACATCTCACCTGTATAAACTCAGAATATGAAAATTTTTATCAGCACTGGTGAGGTTTCTGGCGATTTGCAAGGATCTTTGTTAGTTGCAGCCTTAAAACGTCACGCTGTCGCGGCTGGTTTGGAGTTAGAAATAACCGGATTGGGCGGCCCTCGTATGGCGGAAGCGGGTGCTACTATTTTAGGCGATACTGTGGGCATTGGTTCTATGGGCCTTATAGAATCAGTGCCGTATATTTGGCCCACGATTCAAGTTCAGCAAAAAGCTAAACAATATCTCAAAAACTTTCGCCCCGATGCTGTTGTATTGATTGATTATTTGACTCCAAATCTCGGTATTGGCAGCTATATCCGCCGCTATTTGCCTGATTTGCCGGTGGTTTGGTACATCGCACCTCAAGAATGGGTTTGGTCGATTTCTCCTCGCAATACCGATCTGATTGTCAATATTTGCGACCAACTTTTGGCAATTTTCCCCGAAGAAGCTTGTTATTATCGAGAAAAAGGAGCCGAAGTGAGTTGGGTTGGTCATCCTTTGGTGGATAGAATGCAATCTGCGCCCAGCCGGGAAGTTGCCCGCAAAACTTTGGGAATTGGGCCGGAACAGGTGTCGATCGCCCTAATTCCCGCTTCCAGACACCAAGAACTGAAGTACCTGATGCCGGTTATATTTGAGGCAGCTCAAATTATTCAAGCTAAATTGCCGGAAGTTCATTTTTGGATTCCGCTGGCTAACAAAGCTTTTCGCAGCAAAATCGAACAGGCGATCGAGAATTACGGTTTGCGGGCTACTTTGTTAGAAAATCAAACTCTGGAAATCTTGGCTGCGGCCGATCTGGCGATCGCTAAATCTGGTACTGTTAATCTGGAGCTAGCTTTGCTCGACGTTCCCCAAGTTGTCGCCTACCGCGTCAGTCCGATTACGGCGGTTATTGCTCGCCACGTGCTGAAATTTTCGATTCCTTTTATGTCTCCGCCCAATTTGGTGCAAATGAAGCCGATCGTCCCGGAGTTGCTGCAAGACGAGGCGACTGCGGAAAATATAGTGAATCACGCACTGGCATTGCTGCAAAATGCCGATCGACGCCAGCAAACTTTGGCAGGTTATCGGGAAATGCGGGAAAGTCTCGGAGATGTGGGTGTGTGCGATCGGGCCGCTGCGGAAATAATGAAAAATGTCAAATTAAATACAGATTCTTAAAGCATTTTGTGTATTTAAAAGTTATGTATAAACCCGGTTCCTTTGTAACTGGCTGGTGGACAAACCCACGATTTATTACCAGAAACGCGGTTGATTTCCTTAATTTCTATTAAAGCAACTTTGTTATTGAAATGTTATGCCAAGCAATCGGAAAAAGCGACCGATCGCTGTTGATTTATTTGCAGGTGCGGGCGGCATGACTCTGGGCTTTGAACAAGCAGGTTTTGACGTACTTGCCTCAGTCGAAATAGACCCAATTCACTGCGCCACACACCAGTTTAATTTCCCGATGTGTTCTATTTTGTGCAAAGATGTCACAGCGCTTACGGGTTCAGAAATTCGGAAAAAATCGGCGATCGGGCGACGCGAGATAGACGTAGTAATCAGCGGTTCGCCCTGTCAAGGATTCTCCATGATGGGCAAGCGCGATGTGGACGACCCGCGAAATTCTCTAATTTTTCACTTTCAGCGCTTAGTTTTGGAGCTAAAACCCAAGTTTTTTGTAATGGAAAATGTGCCGGGAATTGCATCAGGAGAACACAAAGAACTCCTGAATGTTTTAATTAGCTCTTTTCTGAAACGTGGCTATAAAGTAGAAGAAAATTATCAAGTTCTCAACGCTGTTAACTATGGAGTGCCGCAAGCTCGCAAACGATTGTTTTTGATTGGGTGCAAAGAAGGTTATGAGCTACCCAAATACCCTCAGCAAACTACTATACTGCCGAAAGTTAAAATTCCTAAACGCTATAAAAAAATTAATTTACCTGCTGTCCCGACAGTTTGGGATGCGATTGGAGATTTGCCGGATGTGGAAAAGTACAGCGAGTTGCTGCACCGAGATTGGGTAATCGCGGAGTACGGAAAGTGCAGCAGTTATGCGAGTATAATGCGCGGAATTGATGGTTTGGATGATGATTATTCCTACGATCGCGAGTACGATCGACAAATCCTCTCTTCTAGTTTACGAACTAAACATTCTCAGGAATGTATAGAAAGGTTTCAGGCGGCAAAACGCGGCGAAAAAGAGCCGATCAGCCGTTTTTACAAGCTTCACCCCGACGGAGTTTGCAACACTCTCAGGGCGGGAACCGACAGGGCGAGGGGGGCTTATACTTCGCCGAGGCCGATTCACCCGATCGCCCCTCGGTGCATTACAGTCAGAGAAGCTGCGCGACTGCATTCCTATCCTGACTGGTTTAGATTTCACGTCACAAAATGGCACGGTTTTCGCCAAGTCGGAAATTCTGTACCGCCGCTATTGGCGAAAGCTGTCGCAGCGCAGATTATTAATGCTTTGGGCGTGGAAGCAATTAAGCCGAGTCTCAAGCTGACATGGGGAGATGATTCGTTGCTTAAACTGAATTGGTCGGAAGCAGAACAATATTATCTAATATCAAATCCGTTAGCATCGGAATAGTAAATTCGAGTTGACTGTTGACTGTTGACTGTTGACTGTTGACTGTTGACTGTTGACTGTTGACTGTTCACTGTCAACCGTCAACATCATGTATGAGTGTAACCGGAAATGATATAAAAAGTTAAGAATTAGATTTACAGCGTATATGCAGGACTACCCTCAATTAAGCGCAGGGCAAAGTGCCTGTATCAGCGATCGCACTTCGATGACCAGCACAAGATGTCCTGGGTAGTTAAACAAACCGGGAATGTAATCCGGCGCGCTGTGCAGTTTGTTCAAGGTAAAAGTGGGAACTATTTCGACTACTGGCCTGCAATCCAATGCGTAGCGAATCCTATACATAAAATAGCAAAATCAACATCTGCATATCATGGGAGATTTGAGATTGTGAAAGTCTACCGGAAAATATTTTGATAAATTTCGCTGAGTTTTGCAACAATTACGAGTCTTTTGGAATTCTAGAGCTATCTTGGAAAAAGTGTATTTTCAGGAGACTCAAATACTATGGGTTGGTTTAAAAGACTGTTCGGACTCGAAAAGCCTCAAGAGCAGGCTCAACCGATGACACAAGTAGTACAGGAAGCAGCCCAAGCGAATTCCATCGATCCTGCTAAAGTCGGCCCTGAGGGAACTTTTGACGAAAGCGGCTTGGCGAAGCGGGTTGCTTTAGCTTTTGACGGCGATCCAGAAGTTGCAGATATCGATACTGTTTGGGTTGCTCAGCTCAGCAGCACGGTTGTTCTCAAAGGTCAAGTTGCGAGTCAGGAAATTCTCGACAAGTTGGTGGCGATCGCCTCTGCTGAAGAAGGTGCCACAAACGTGCAAACCGATCAGGTGACAGTTGGCTAGTTCTGCCCAAGCGAAGCAGTTTCGCTCCGGGTGCTGCTCGAATTAGTCAAAAACTCGATTAAACCCGCTCCGGCGGGTTTTTTCTTGCCGTCTCCCCTCTCCAAATATTAATTTTTGTAAATAAAACCGATTCATCTCAAAAAACCGTATAATTGAATACAGAAACTAAAAAAGTTTTAGCCCAGAAAACCAAACCTGACCTGACTGCCGTTTTTATCTCCATAAATATAAGGATCAAAAAATATGAAACTCACTTATCGCGGTTCAAACTACGAGTACGACATTCCGACAGTTGATATGGTCGAAGGGGAAGTCGCGGGCAAATACCGGGGGCAAAACTGGAACTATCGGTATCCGAGACACATTCCCAACCCCAAAAAATACGGCGGCCCAAACTATACCAAAAAGCGAGATGCTCAAGCTGGCGATGGGAATGTCGCAGCAGCTAACGCCCCAGGGGCGGTTAAATCTTACCCAACAGTTATGGAAGTGGCGCAAGTGCACCGGGCGAATCTTTGCAATATTCTCGATCGTAGAAAGCAAGCAGCCAAAGCCAAGGGCGATGAAACACTGCTGCGCTTGCTAGAAATTGAGTCGAGACAGATGGTCTGTTAGAGAAAAGCTTCAGAAAACAAAGCGTTTGTCAAGAGGGGGGAAATCAGCAGCGGCTTGATTTCCCCCCTCTTCCCATAAAGCACTTTCCAGGTAAGTGATATCAAATCCGGTAGCATCGGAATTATTCCTCTCTGTATTCTCTCCCTCTGCGTTCTCTGCGCCCTCTGCGGTTAAATCATTCCGATACAACCGGAAACGATATGAAGTACAAATAAACCAGTTTCTGTCACCCCTTGACACAAACCACCTGCTTCAAAGTCGCCACAACTTCCACCAAATCCGACTGCTGAGTCATCACCTCATCAATGGACTTGTAAGCCCCCGGAATTTCATCTAAAAATTGCTCATCTTTCCGGCACTCAACCCCGTCAGTCTGCCGCACAAAATCATCGAGAGTGAATACATTCTTCGCTTGAGTGCGAGACATCAAGCGCCCCGCACCGTGACTGCAACTACAGTAACTTTCCGCATTACCTTTACCCTTAACAATGAAAGATTTCGCCCCCATCGAACCCGGAATAATCCCATAATCCTGTACATCCGCGCGTACAGCACCCTTGCGAGTCACATACACATCTTCGCCAAAATGCACCTCTTTTTCCGCGTAATTGTGGTGGCAATTCACCTCTAATAACGGCTTAACAGATTTGCCACCCGCGACGTGCTTTTCCACAATTCGCTTAAACCGATTCATCATTACATCGCGATTAAAACGAGCATAATCTTGCGCCCACTGCAAATCGTGCCAGTAAGCGGCAAACTCCCGCGTACCCGCTACAAAATAAGCCAAATCTTTGTCAGCCAGATTAATTTCTGCTAGTTTAGCTAAATCTTTAGCAGTCTCGATATGCTGCTGTGCGAGCAAATTTCCAATGCCGCGAGAACCGGAATGCAGCATCAGCCAAACAAAGTTTTCAGTATCAACGCAAACCTCAATAAAATGATTACCGCCGCCGAGGGAACCCATTTGTTTTAAGGCTTTATTGTTTTGATGCTGCACACCTTGATGAAGTTCCTTAAATTCACCCCATCCTTGCCAGTTGGTGACAGTTGTTTCTACTTCTTTGTTTTCCGAAAATCCGACTGGAATTGCTGCTTCGATATCGAGGCGAATTTGTTTGAGTTTGCCTTCTAGTTTGTTGGCTTTGAATGGCATTTTTATCGCAGACATACCGCAACCCACATCGACGCCCACAGCCGCCGGAATAATCGCTTCTTTTGTGGCAATTACTGAACCGACTAAAGCACCTTTTCCTAAATGTACGTCGGGCATTAGTGCGACGTGTTTGAATACAAAGGGCAAAGATGCTACGTTTGCGGTCATCTTGGTTTCTTTTTCGCCCAGGGCGTGATTTGCCCAAGATAATACTGGTTTTGGGGCTGATATGTCTAATTTTTCGTAGGGCATTTTTGTTTAAGTTGGTTTTGCAAGTTTGTTGTGTAGTACAAGTGTAACACAAAGACTTTCGGATGTCAAACACACTAATTCTCGTAGGGTGCGTCAGTCGGGAATTTCTTTTGGGAGTCATAGAATTTTTACTGACGCACCTTACCCACTAATTCTTGTGGCGTCAACTTCACATCAAATGCAGTAGCGGTATTGTTGGTAAATCCGACATTCCGACAGGGAATGAATTCCCTGTCTCATAGCAAAAGTCCTCTCAAAGAGGACTAAAATCGATCGCACTTCCCGTCAAAATCTACAGTCGGTTTTAACCGACATCTTGCAGCAATATCAATAAGAGGATTTTTCGTGGGGTCGGGCGGGTTTATAGAACCTATTTGCAAGCTTTAAGGCTGTTGGCGAACCCGCCCCTACGTCTAATTGAGAATGGTGCAATATCTCAGTTTTAACCGACAGTCCGACAGGGAATGAATTCCCTGTCTCATAGCTAAAGTCCTCTGAAAGAGGACTGAAATCCCTCGCACTTTCCGTCAAACTCTACAGTCGGTTTTAACCGACTTTCGCTATGAGGCAGGGGTTTCAACCCCTGTCGGATTGTGGGAAAGCGAGTGAAAAGCTAACACGGCACAAGAAGCGTTTTGTATTGAAAATCCTTAATAAATGCCTAAAGATTGAATGAATAATTTACTGTAAGGTGCGGATTCTTGTACCGTCGCCAGGGAACCAAACAGCTCTTTTCCGCCGAAGATAACTAATGTCTTCTGTTTAGAGTCAGGTTCTTGAGTCAGGATTTGTGAATGAACGGACAGAATCCTATCTGAATCAAATCGATAGAAATAGTTCAAGTCACCGCAAACCTCTTCTTTAAGATCCTTAAGAGTGGGGTAAAGTTCTTTACAGGAACGTGGCTCGTGACCGATTAAAATTAGTTGATCTGATATTTCCATTTTGTTAAGATCGATTAGATACATAAGTCCTTCATTAGTGTTAATTAGAACGCGATCGTCCGATAGGTAGCACATAGAGTAATCAAAACCATCATCCGAATCAGGCCAAGGCCATTCGCATATTCCCATTAAATTGCACTCAGGAAAACTGAATCGGCTGAGTTGTCTTTCGGAACTATCTATAACCAAAAATTCGTCACCAGCAGGATGAAATTGAGGAGGTGATGTGTCATACAGACAGGGAACCTCCACGGCATGAATTGTCGTACCATCATCATAAAGCCAGTAGATTTGCTGTCCGTTCTGACCGCAAGCAGCCCAAAGAGCTAAAATTTGATTTTCCGGGTGTGGGTGAAACGAAAAGGTACTGTAGCCGCCAATAGGGTCTTTGAGGCGAAGTTTTCGCTGAATTTGCCACGAATTGGTATCGCGAATTTGAATTTCTACTTCCTTGAATTCAATTAATTTCATGCACCAAAAACGCAAGCCGTCTGCATCAAACCAGCAGTCCTGAAATCCATTCTCGTTATCCAAAAAATACTTAACAGGAGGGTTTGGTAGCTGTTCTTCAAAAACTAGCTGGTTTTCTGCTGTCATAATTGCCAAATGATTGCCATTTGCCATAATTGCTGCCAGCAAATCGCCTTTGGGGCTGATGGCTGAATGGCTAATTGCGTCGGGAAGCTGGTATTCGTATTTTGGGGAGAAGTTACGATCGACTAAAGTGACTTTTTTGCGATCGCCACTGACAATGGTCGCCCACTCGGAATTAATGGGTTGATTTATGTGTGAGAACGACCAGTCAATTTGTATTTCATTTTTTGGTAAAATCAGCATAAAGATATTTCAGCGTAAATAAGCTCTATTTTAACTGAAATTTTGCAGCATTTATCGTAGGGTGCGTCAGTCTGGAATTTCTTTGGGGAGTCAGAGACTGTTTACTGACGCAGCTTACCGACTAATTATCCTGTAGTTTAGACTAAAAAATGAGCGCAGCTAAAAGTAGCCACCTTTGAATCTCAGGCAAGCTGTTGCTCAAAAACT
>NZ_JAUBPT010000113.1:0-4215 GCF_036700905.1 Microcoleus sp. S13_C3
CAGGTTA
Source organism: Microcoleus sp. S13_C3 (assembly GCF_036700905.1). Lineage (NCBI taxonomy): Bacteria > Bacillati > Cyanobacteriota > Cyanophyceae > Oscillatoriales > Microcoleaceae > Microcoleus > Microcoleus sp. S13_C3. The sequence goes on from NZ_JAUBPT010000113.1 coordinate 8, forward strand.
CATCGTCAAATATTTTTAACTGGTTTACACACTGCTGTTATTGTACCTCATCTTTCTGAGAAAGGCTATAGCGGTTCTCAAGCGTGGTGAGGTATGCCCTATGCCCACGGATGCCTATGCCCTATGCCCACGGAGGCCTATGCCCTATGCCCATGAGTACCTCATCTTTCTGAGAAAGGCTATAGTTGGTATTCAGAAGTGGAAAATTTAAAATTTCTAAAAAACCAGAAATTGGGTTTTCTATTCGGAATTGAAAAAAACAGGACAGTATCAAATGAGCCACATAATTATTGCCCGGTAAGCATTCTGCCAATTCCTGAGTCAGGATTAATAACTCATTTAAAAGAATTTGGATTTATAAAGTTGTTGAGAAAAAGCTTTAAAAAAGAGGCGTCTAGACACTAGACTATAAAAAGAGTGTAGAAACAATCAAAAGATGGTTAGGAGAGATTGGGGGGTATTTTGAAGAAAGAACAACTAATGGGATAGTATAGCAATCCTAAATCATTTGCGTAATTATTGTAGGGGCAATCCCACGCCCGGTTGCCCGATAGATTAGGGGTAGGCACGGGGAGTAGGGGTAGCACTACCCTACAAATTTTGCGAATCATGTAGGATCGCTCTAGAGGGAATTAATACTAAATTAAAGCTATTAAAAAGGTGTGGTTTTGAATTTAGGAATTTGATAACTTTTGAAATACGGGCATTACTTTTTTGGCATTTTCCTAAAAACTTATCACAATAAGTACGGAAGAGCCACATTGAGTCAACCTAAATGGAGCGGAACAAATAAGCAACTTCACAAAGGAACGTCGGTCGATATTAAATTATTTAGGAAAGGTTTGCAGTCAATATTATTTAATAGGTGAAGATGGGTGAATCGGAAAACAAACCGGATAATATTGTTGAATTAATTCAAATAAGGTGCCACAAAACAATCATGTTGCCGGACTTTTAATGTCTAATTTAGGGAGAATGAGTTCAGATATTGCCGAAGGAATATATTAGGAAATATCGGGATTTAAAATTCTTATATTTCGCCAAAATCGCAAAATAATGATACTAAAATTAGAAAAGGTAGGCACAGATATTTTTCCTACAGTGAATGTATGAAAATCCTTAGTCATCAAAGCCAGAACTGCGGAATGTGGGTTAAACCCGCCGACTGCCCGTCTCAAAAATGGCGATCGCCCTAGCAAGCCCCGGCTGCAGCGGGCATCAAAAAACCAAAATGGGTCAAGCCTGAACTTTGGTTTGCAGCGGGTAAATCTACCAGCCTTGAGGTCTCAGTTCCCCACTCAGGGCGCGAAAATAGCCCCTGCCGGGTCGCGAGGTTTAAAGTTAGGTTAAAAAGCTTGACATTATAGGATATAAAGCTGTATAAGGGATGCGACAAGCAGCCACAATCCTACCTATAACTGTCTATTAAGTCTGGCGTAACCGAGGACTCTGGGCAGTTGTCAGTTTGAGGCAGATTGTGGTCGAACCCGTAGAACCAGTTGTCGATCGCCTACAGAGCAACTCAAGCAAATCTGGCGATCGAGAGATCAAATTAGCAGGTGATGGTATAATCAACCGTAAGGTAATGTGGGCTTGACATGAATTGATGCCTGGGCGGTACAAGGGCCCAGCCCGCTACGTTCAAGCAGAAGTAGACACGCCTACGGTGAATCAACGGTGAATCAACGGTGAATCAACGGTGAATCAACGGTTATGGATAGGTTCTATTTTGGCAGTTATTGTCAACAGGCAAGCAACCACAAAAATTAGCAGTTGGGAATTGCTGCTCGTCGAGTTGAATAGAGTGTGAAGGTGTGAGGAAAATGAACAGAACTTTTTGGAATTTACTGCTAATATCCCCGGCAATTCTGGGGCTATCATCAGTCATGAGTGCCACTGCGATCGCCGCAGAAGTGACCGCTACCGCTGAAGCCAACCAGGTAGCTACAGCTCAGTCATCTGAGTCAAAAATTGCAGAAATAGTTGCAGAACCAGTGGCAGCAGCCCCTGCTGCCCCAGAAAAGCTGGCTTTAAACAGCAGCGTCGAAGCGGCCCAAACCCCGCTCGTCAACGAAGCAGATGCTGAAAAACTCGCCTTAATCGAACGACAAACCAGCGAAGCAGCACTGCAAACAACACCGCAAACAACAGGGAGCGACATCGAGTTAGCAGCCCCAATCGCTCCGGCCAGCGCCATAGCAGCGACTGAACCCCTAGCAGCAGCAGGCAAAGCCGAACCGGATCCCCAAGCATCAGACTTGGCAGTGCAAAGCAGCCAGACAGAAGTTGCTGGGAAAATTGAAGTGCCAGCAGTAGCCAGCACCCCAGCTACTAAGGTAGAAATTGCTCAGACACCAGCAGCCGGAATGGGCGGCCCGATCGTCCCTGTCGCTCCCCAAGCGCTGCCGGCCCAACAGTCGGGAACCATGTCCCAGGTGACATCAGTCTCTCAGCTCTCCGACGTGCGCCCGACAGATTGGGCATTCCAAGCCCTGCAATCCCTAGTCGAACGCTACAGTTGTATCGTAGGTTATCCCGACGGCACCTACCGCGGCAACCGCGCCCTGACTCGCTACGAATTTGCAGCCGGCGTCAACGCTTGCTTAGACAACATAACCAAACTAATTGGGTCAACAGGTAACTTGGTTACCCGAGACGACTTAGCCATCCTGCAACGCCTGCAAGAAGAATTTGCAGCCGAACTCGCTACCCTGCGCGGACGAGTAGACGGCCTAGAAGCTCGCACTGCAGAACTCGAAGCCAACCAGTTCTCCACCACCACCAAATTGGCTGGAGAAGCCATTTTTGCCGTCAGCGACACCTTCGGAGATGGTGTCGGCCTTCACGACGACAAAACCTCTACCAACTTTGGCTACCGGGTGCGCTTGAACTTATTGACAAGCTTCACCGGTCGAGACTTGCTCAGAACCCGCTTGCAAGCAAACAACGTCGCCAACTACTCAGCAAAAACCGCTACGGGTACTAACATGGCTCGCCTAGCCTTTGATGGGGGTGATAACAGCAATTTCTCACTAGACGAACTGTACTATCGTTTCCCGCTGGGTGGCGCTACAGTCTTTGTCGGTCCTAAAGGACTTGACCTGGATGAAATTGCAGAGACGGTAACACCCTTTAACTCTACGGGTACTGGTTCAATTTCCAGATTTGGAGTTCGCAACCCGGCCGTATTCCGCGGGCCGCAGGGAGCTGGCGCAAGTGTGACTTTCAACTTGGGCAGCCTCCGAGCTACCGCAGGCTATCTGGCCGGCGACAGCGATGCTCCCAACCCAGCAGACGGCAGGGGCGTTTTCGACGGTTCTTTCAGCGCTCTGGGTCAGATAGGCTTTTTTAGCAAACCGTTTGATTTGGGCCTGACTTACACCCGGAAATACAGTCGGGACGGCGATGTCAACATCATGGGCGGTACGGGCAGTGCCTTGGCTAACCGACCTTTCATTCGAGAGACGATCGTATCAAATCCACAGACCGGATTACCTGAACCGGGCACATCAGATCAACCAGCCACTGCATCAGATAACTTTGGCGTGCAAGTTAACTTCAAACCGAGCAGCCGCTTTCAGATTGGCGGTTGGTACGGTTACACCAAGGCTGAACAACTGCGGGGCGGCAACAAGGACGCTACCATCCAAAACGCTGCTGTCACTTTGGCCTTGCCAGATTTTGGCCGCCAAGGCAACCTCCTCGGCTTTGTCTTCGGCGTACCGCCAAAAGTTACCGATAGCGATGTCAGAAGAGCGGACGGAAGCCGGCGAAAAGATGGTGACACCTCTTATCACCTAGAGGGTTTCTATCGCTTCCAAGTCAATGACTTTATCTCAGTGACACCGGGCGTTTACGTGATTCTGAATCCCGAACACAACAACAAAAACGACGATATCTGGGTAGGACTCCTGCGGACTACCTTTAGTTTCTAAGGTTTCCAGACATCAAGTTACAGGTAAAAGTGGCAGGCGACTGCCGCTTTTATTTATTGATCATCAGGCGATTTTAGATTTTAGATTTTAGATTTTAGATTTTCAACAGTCATTAGTCATTAGTCATTAGTCATTAGTCATTAGTCATTAGTCATTAGTCAACAGTCATCAGTCATCAGTCAACAGTCAACAGTTAACAGTCATCAGTCAACAGTCAACAGTCAACAGTCAACAGTTAACAGTCATCAGTCATCAGTCAACAGTCATCAGTCA
>NZ_JAUBPT010000113.1:4315-26574 GCF_036700905.1 Microcoleus sp. S13_C3
TCAGTCAACAGTCAACAGTTAACAGTCATCAGTCAACAGTCAACAGTCAACAGTTAACAGTCATCAGTCATCAGTCAACAGTCATCAGTCATCAGTCAACAGTCAACAGTTAACAGTCATCAGTCAACAGTCAACAGTCAACAGTTAACAGTCATCAGTCATCAGTCATCAGTCAACAGTCATCAGTCATCAGTCAACAGTCAACAGTTAACAGTCATCAGTCAACAGTCCTCAGTCAACAGTCAACAGTCAACAGTCATCAGTCAACAGTCAACAGTTCACAAATTATGAATTTTGGCGGCAAATCCCGAATACAGAGGTGTAGCCGTGCAGAAATGTGCTACCGCCGACGGGGCCGATTTCGCCGTTGCAGAAAAAGCCGCTCAGCGGGATGTTTTTGAGGTATCGGCCAAACAGTCGGGAGTCAAAGTTCGATTGGCCGTAAAGCCCTTCACCGCGCCCCAGACAAGAGAACATCAAGGCGCCGGCGCTGGATGTACCACTGTACTCGGCGGCCCGCTGATAGCGATCGAGCAGCATTTCTAGGTCTTCTGCGGAGGTGCGCGCGTCCCGCAGGTGAAATTGGATGCGCTGTCCGGGACGGACTCGATCGCCGATCGCAATTGCTCCCACTTTCGGATCTACTCCCAATAGATTGCGGATTAAAAAATCTCCCGGCTCTAATGTCAGCTTGAATTCATCGCTGACTAAGCCTACAAATAACGAGTGCTGGGCTAATTCTCGGTCTTCTTCGCTCAAAGTTTGAACTAACTCTCGCAACGCCTCTAAGGGCGAGCGCTCGATGCCCGCGCTGCCCGTATCGTCGGTTTGTTCTTCGAGTTTCAGCAAAATATTCCGCTCTCCTTCCGTCACCCGATAAGGATGCCCGATCGGCCTGCAGCCTTGAGCTACGATCGTTTCCAAAACTATATTGCCGCTCAAAGCTACCCCAACCGTCCCTTCTCGGTAAAGCTGATAGTCGCAAAACAGCGCCGCGCCCCTGCCCGCACCGTCCCCCCCAGCTAGCCCCCCTACCTTCGCCGCGCCCGGATAGGCATAATCTAGCCCTTGCAGCAAATCGTTAATTTTTGCGGAAAACGGGTCTGCCAAGATGATGAACTGCGGTTCTTCCAGGGCCGGCACGCCCAAGAGATCCACCCAAGTATCCGGGGGACTATCTAAGTCCGGCAGTTCTTCTGCACCTACGTGAAAAGTTCTGACATTCACTCCCGGCAAGCGCGCCAGACTGAGGCTGACTGCGGGAGATCCCTCGACTTCTTCGGTGATGCCGCCCCGGTTCGTGCCGATAACTCCTCCCCCGCCACAGCCTAGGATCGCGGGCACTGGCAGCATTTCTCGAAGTAAAGGCATCAGCCGAGAATACTCGCTGGCAAAGGCAGACGAGATAAATATCAGCGCTAAATCAGCCTGGCCTTCTAGCTCGCGATCGGCTTGTTCTATAACTTCTTTGAGGGCGGATTCCAAAGAGGGACGGGTTGATAAAGCGCTGACCCACTGCATTTGGTTTTGGGTGTACATAAGGCAAACTTCTCTATAAAACTATCTGATACTTTTAATCCCGACCATCCCCGACAATCGGTGAAAATCTAAATATAGCACACTCATCAGACACGTCTGAGAGTGTGGTGGTATCCCACAAAGCTTTGAGGAAAATTCCCAAAGCGCCATTAAAATCGCGGGGTATTTCATAACCACAATTTCGGCATCTAAAAGTTTTAAAACCACCCAACTTTTTATGAATATGACCGCATTTTGTACAATTTTTGGAAGTATATTCTTCAGTTACTCTAACCAATCTCGAACCGTAACGATTACAGAGATGTTCCAAAGTTTGCGAGAACTGATAGAATGCCCAAGTCATCATCGCTCTCGCCGACTTAGAATTAAGCTGGCGACTTCCTCTTGCCACCATTTGAGAGGTTTCAAAAGTAGGCAAGTAAATAACATCATAGTTTCTGGCTAAGTAACTTGCTACTTGTTTGTGAATTTCAGACCGGAGATTTTTAATTTTCGTCCTCACCCTTTCCCTAGCTTTTTTCAATCGATAGCGCAACCTAGAAAACTCGCTACCTTTCGAGAGGCTAAATTTTGATTGCATTTTGTCCAAGTGTTGACATAACCTAGCAATCTTTCCCAAGTCATGCTTCCCGAATTCGGTAAAATAATTGCCATCAAATCCTGTCAATAAACAACGCAGTCCGGGGTCAAGTGCGATAGTTTTACCACCATTTTTGGGTTCTGGAACGTCCATCTCTACGGGCATACTTACGAACCAACGTCCTTTATTGTAGGTGACTTCTACGGCTTTGTCGTAGTTAATTAAGCAGACATCTTGCCCAGTCCAGAGAGGTTTTTCTAGACCTTTGCTAGCATTGACCATTAGATGACCGTTCTTGTAGTCACCCGGATCGAACTGAATAGTCTGTTTTTGGGATCGGATCGATCTGAATCGAGCTAGCTTTAATCCGGCTAGAGGATTGCTTTTTGCCTTTTTTCCTTTACCTATGTGAGCGGGTTGTTTATCTGTTTTCTTCCAAGCTGTGTAAGCCTCGAAAAGGGCATTGTCCAAACCGTGAGCGATTCCTAGTTCTTTGCACCACTCAGGGATTATCTCGCAACCCAAGGTTTTACAAAAACTCCGAAAAGCTTGCTTGCCTGAAGTCTTCAAAACTGGCCGCTCAGTCTTTTTGTCTACGGCGTAATAGGTGAACTTTCCTTGGCGCTTATTGAGGTAGGCGATCGCATTATTGTAAACTTTGCGATTGGCATGAATTCTCAACATCCAGACTTTCTTCGTCTCCCCCTTTGGGTAGACTCGGTACGTCAGAGTCTTCAATGATTTGCTTTTTATACTTCCTGAGTCCGTAGAGCCGACAACTGAAGACGTGGATGATTGCGAGTATGTCTTCAACCATTTCTCTTTCTGGACTAAGTGAACTATTGTTGAGAACCAAAATTTTACACCCGCCCCGCTCTGCAAACCATGAGATAAGATCGAACCCGAATCGGCACAGTCTATCTTTTGAGGCAACGACAACCATTCCGATGTCGCCCGTGTAAATGTGTTCCAGTAAGGTGACAAGACCTTTTCTTTTGAAATTGAGTCCGCTCCCGATATCTTGGATGATTTCACATCCGGGGTAGCGAGACAGAAGAAAGTCAGTCTGTCGTAGAAGGTCGGCTTTTTGACTTCGACTGCTAACTCTGGCGTAGAGGATGGTTGGTTTAGTAGATGGAATATTGACAACTGAGTCACAGTCGTACCGTCGCTGTCCTGACGGTGTTCTGTACGCTTTGATTTTCCCTTCTTTTTCCCACCGCTAAGCGTGTTTTTGAACATACTCCGAGTCGTTGAACAGCGATTCTTGGTGGTACATATTTGGACATATTAGGTTTTTCTGTGTAAATCACTCCATCCTACAGCCATTGTCGAGGTTTTTAGGGAAATGTCTAAGAAAATTCGTACTAGGGATTACTCTATACATTAGGCTAACTGGAACTGGCCGCTGGGGGGACGCTATTCTTGGGCGATCGATTCTCCATCGATCGCCGTTCTTGTGTTAACATAAGTTAACATGAGTGTCCCATTAATCTGTTAACTGTTAAATGCCGTGTTCAGCTAAATCTTAAAAGATAAAGCTCAATACAGTTTGACACACCAACCTCGTGTAATGTTTTCATCAAAAGTAAGGTTGGCTCGACCTACATTGATGCCTGTGGACTAGAATCCGCCTACGGGCTAGTAAAGCAGGGAGTAGAGACGGCTAATGCGCTCATACTTATGGATGGTTTCTCTCTGGGCTGCAGCAACAGTCGCGCCTCTCAAGCTATTATTAGCTGGGGTCGCCAGACCGCAACAGCACATCCAACCCAAACTAACATCCAAAAAGAAAACCTTTCTTACTTAATAAGGTCAACGACCCAGGTCTAAAGACACGCTCGCTTCGAGCCTTTGACTTAAACCACAGTTGACCAGCCTCAGACTTTAGAGGTCTACGTTTTTTGAGTTATGACACCAAGCTGCTGCTTAGCTAGTCCCTTGCTCTGTCGTTAACGGTTAAACATCTTTATTTGGGTTAAGGACGTGCCGTTAGCCGAACAAGCTCACTAAACAAAGGCGCGTGCTAACATTACCTAGAAATAGGTCGGGGACAACCATATTCTCCTACACTTTCCTACCAACAATTTTTATGACAACAACACCCGCAGGCAACATCCAAGAAAAAATTGAAGAAGAACTAGAAAGCGCTCGTACCGTCTGTGACCTCAAGGGCGCAACTTCTGGGGAATGCGCGGCGGCGTGGGACGCAGTTGAAGAACTGCAAGCAGAAGCTTCCCACCAAAAGCAAGTCAAACCTAAGAATTCTTTTGAAAAATTTTGCGACGACAATCCTGACGCTGCTGAGTGCCGCATCTACGAGGAATAAACGAGCCATTTAGCTCTATGCCTTCCCTCCCGCGCCGAAATCTAACTTTTGGCGCGGGAGAATTTTATTTGAGGGGTTGAGCCTTTAGGTAATGGCGAGATTTGCCCTCTATCCCCATACGGTTCAAATCCGCCAGCTTCCCCCTCGCCCCCATTGGGGGACAAGAATTTGCTCTTGCGTCCCCCAAGGGGGGCGAGGATGGGAAGGAGATATCTGAGGAATCAACAGTTTTAACTCAAGCGTATTGTCGTCTATCGTGTCTCAAGTACCCTTCAAAGCGCGCCAAGTACCTTAGAAAAGGTAGCAGTAACTAAAACATTAAGACCTTGTTCTGGTTGCTGATTTTTTAGCATTTTTGTAGTAAAATTTGTGACTAATAAGTGAGTATATTTTCCCAAAGATGTTGAGTCTTTTATTGGCAGCCACCGGGCCTTGGTTTCAACCGCTAGTCTGGATGGATTACCGGTTGTCTGTGTTATTAACAATTTCGATCCCGCTGGTAGTGCTGATTTGGGCTGTTGTGGCAAAAGCTGAGCCGATCGTCCGTTTGTCAATTATTTATTGGCGGGTGGCGAGTTTGCTGGCAATTACACTTTACCTGATGATGGCTGCGCTGCCTGTGAGCTTTGTGTCGTCGGTGATTGCCAGGGCCTTAATTCCTGCTAGTCTGTGGTTTTGGGAGGATTTAAACGAAGAAATTGCCGATCGACCGCAGTCGCCCCTGAAACTGGCTTTTACAGCTTGGCGGTGGGCGATTACTGTTTACAGCGGTTTGGGCGCTCTAGCTCAACTTCCCTTCTTAAGCTGTGCTTTTAAATCGCAAATTCAGGTAATTGACGAACCTTTTTGCCGCATTTGGTTAGACCCACCTTGGCTCTATAAACAAATGTTTCACCCTACGGCAACCCCTCAATTTTTAGGATTGTTGGGTCTGATAGGTTTAGTGATCTATGTAATTTACTTCTCATACTTTGTGCTTATTAGACTAGGAAAACAGGGGAGGTCAGCTACCGGAAATTAAGTTTATTTGAAGTTAGTATTTCCCTCCTAAATTGCAGCTAAAGTATTTCACAAAAAGCTCATAAATCCCAAATAAAAACAGCCGGGGCGCATCTAGGACAATCAAACTAACAGCAGGGTGGCTGACGTGACCAGCCCAAAAACGGATACAAGCCGTGGACTCCAGTCGTGGATATCTAAAAATTTTAGACGAAGGTTCCAGCTTCCAGATTCATCTGTGGAGTAAATCTAAAGTCTAAAATTTAAAATCTAAAATCGACTGACAGCAATGTTATTGGGAAAGACTGTGATGGATAGCAAACAAGCCTACTTACAGTGCTTAGAAAGGCTGATTTGGGCGATCGATCGCCTGGAAGCAAAAGTCGAACCAAGTGAACTCGCTCGGATTGCCGAACTGATTGTTCAGCCGATGATGGGGCCCTGGCGGTTTTTTCACACTCCCGAACATATTTTTGATGTGGGGGGAGATGAAGACGCGATCGAGGTTTTGGCAGCTTTATTTCACGATACCGTCTACGTGCAAGTCGATCGCAGCATTAACTTTAACGTCAGCTACTACATCACTCCTGTTGCAAAAGAGGTTAACAAACAACTACAAATTCGAGATCGATCTGAACTGCCGGCGGATGCTATTTTCGAGATGGTAATGCTGGTATTCAATTTTGTACCGGGCGAAGTCCTCAATCCTTTCTCCGGACAAAACGAATTTCTCAGCGCTGTGGTAGCAGCAAAAGCTCTAGAACCATTTCTCAAACGCGAGCAATTGCTTCAAATTGCAGGCTGCATTGAAGCAACAATTCCTTTTCGCGTCGCCGATTCTGGAGTAACGGTAAGCCAGCGCCTTTATGAGCGATTGCAAGCAATAAATAGCCTGTTTAACCTTAGTTTGACTGACGATGAAATGCGGGAAACGGTCAAAAAAGCTGTGCGAATCTCTAACCGGGATGTGATGAGTTTTGCTCACCATAGTTCAGCCCATTTTTTGGCAAATACCTGGAATTTACTGCCGGAAACCAATCACAATCTCATCTCCTGCGGTTTTTACACGGTTCGCGACTACCGAGTTGCTTTGGTGAAGATGGAAGGTTTTCTCAATTATCTCAAGCCAGAGATGATTTTTCGGCAGTTTGAAGGATATCCAGACGATCGCACCTATCAGCGCTGGGAAACTACTGCTAAGTACAATCTCGAAATTGCGAAGCTTTATTTGGGGTGCAAACTGGCTGCCCTAGCCCTGCTAGAAGCTCTTTCTTCGGATGTGGGGATTGAGGTTTCTCTGGCGATGATGACGGGAGGAATTCCGGATCGAGATCCTAACTGCGTGCGCCTGGAAAGCTTTTTTCCCGAAATAGAGAAACCTTATAAACCTAAAATTAGTTTAGAAGCGGAAGTATTGAATTTATTAGAAAATGGGCGGGCTAAAAGCAATTCTAATACGGATTTGGAGAGTTCGCCCCTGACAACGTTTGTGGTAAAAATTGTTGGCTTTGACGAAATGCGCTATCAGTGCGATCGAGCTAAGGAATTTTTTCGAGAAAATCTCAACGCCGACGACTTTATTTCCGACTTTAACCCGATAGTTACAGAAATTGTCATTGATTCAATTCTCAAGTTGTTTGACAGCCGGAAATCTACTATCTACCGATACTACGATATCACTTCTAAGTTAAAGTCGCAACCCCAGAGCAATTTTCCCGATCGCCCTTTTCGATCGCATGGTTAACTAGCTTTAAATACAGTATTTTTGCCTCCTCTAGATAAAAAACTATTACTCACCTTATAAGTAATTGGACAGAATTAATTACACACTGATTTTTTGCTGATTCTTTACTAGACAAGGCTTGTAGCCCAAATTTTTGTGTAATTAATTGTGTCCTACTACTTACAAGAGTGCAGCGATTACACCGTGACAGGATTGATTGCCTAGCCACCCTACGTCAATCTGGCTATCCATCCCGACACCAACAGCCCTACAGATATGGTGTGGGGCTTCCGGCCAAGATGCTAAAAGTTGATAAAAAATGGAAATTCGCTGGGAGCATCTCATATTTGTAAAAATACTTCTTCTGGCTCCTTCCTTCTTCTTCTTCTTTCCTTCTGCCTCTTTCCTTCTGCCTCCTGCCTCCTGCCTCCTGCCTCAAAGCTCCAATTTCTAGCGGAGGGCTGCAAAGGTGAGATGCTCCCAATTCGCTGCTGTTTGCCTTTGACAATTACTTTGTACAAAACGGATTTGATAGCTGGCTGTCACTCATCTGAGCTACCCCACATAAGCGTCACTATAAAAAGCGACTGTTAAAGCACTTCCCCCCACAGCTACAACTGGGGAATAGCAAGTTCAAACGACTTGCCAACCACTAATCCCCAATCAAACCATGCAAACCACAAATTCAATTTACGCTCAATTGCCTCTTTGCTCTTCACTGCCCACACTGAAACGAAATAATAGCACCACTGCCAATCAAAACGTGCGCTATCTCCAACAATCCTTAGTTAAAAAGGGATATTCCGTCGCAACTGATGGATTCTTCGGCCCAAAAACCGAACAAGCAGTCATCAAATTTCAAAAGGAAAATAAGATTGCTGTTGATGGCATTGTCGGCCCTCAAACTTGGAGTCTATTAGGCGCTTGTTATACAGGTGAACCCGGATGTTAAATCCAAGTTAACTAATCCTAGGCGCACGGCTAGCAAGAAACTGGGTTTTTTCACAGAAATACTTCCTTTCCTCCCCCAGAAACGCTAAAAAAACTGGTGGTTGAGCGAAGCCGAAACCCCGTTTCTGCCAGTCAAGAGTGCCAGGACTATTAACATCATTTCCGCACTTCTCTGCTTTCAAACAACTTGCAAACAACCAATGGAGACTCAAACCATGCAAACCACAAACGCAATTCATATGGAATTACCTTCCTGCCGTTATTTTCCCCTACTCAAACGCAACGATGGTGTCACCCAAAATGAGGACGTTCGCTACCTCCAGCGGCTCTTGAACGCCAGCGGATTTTCCGTAACTACTGATGGAGGATTCGGCCCGAAAACCCAACAAGCAGTCATCAATTTTCAAAAGCAACAACAACTCGTCGCTGATGGCATTGTCGGCCCTAAAACGTGGAATAAATTGGGTGTTTGTACAACTATATTTTAAAGTTTGTACAACCCTATTTTAAACATAGTAGGGCGTGCTGTGTGCGCCCTATTTCTCCGTCGAAGTTTCCACCCCACACCACCCATCCGGGGCGCCGTACATTCGATACTTGCGAGAGCGTTGGAAATACAGCATTGCTACCCGATCGTCCGGATTGATTTGTAAAATATTCTGAAATACTTTTTGGGCTGCCACAAATTTTTGCTCGTAGTAAAAATTGAGAGCTTCTTGAAAAACCTCCGCAGTTTGCTGCTTGAGTACAATGCTCTCCTCTGTTTCTGTCTCGTAAATTTCAAACACCGACACAGCATTTGTCTTTCCTTTCACCATTACTCGATCGACAAATCTGTACTTATATTTTTCTGGATCGTCGAGGCGATCGATAATTGCACCGCTAACTAGAATGCCCGCGCCGTAAACCTTAGTCAATCCTTCCAAACGAGACGCGAGATTCACCGCATCAGCAATCACGGTACTTTCCATCCGTTCTCGCTCGCCAATTGTGCCCAACATCAAATTGCCCGCGTGCAAACCGACGCCGATCGCGATCGGAAACAAGCCATTTTTTTGTCGCTGCTGGTTATAGATATTTACTTCTTTCTGCATATCAATTGCTGCTCGCACACCATCTTCAGGAGATGTAGGAAACAGTGCCATGACCGCATCTCCAATGTATTTGTCAATAAACCCGTTATTTTTCCTGATTGCAGGGCTAACCCTTCCCAAATAAGTATTAATAAATGCAAAATTTTCATCCGGTGTCATCTTTTCCGAAAGCGCCGTAAACGAGCGAATATCAGCAAACAGCACTGTCATATCTCTTTCCTGATGTTCCCCTAATTTTACTTCAATAATACTCGGCTTTTCCAGCAAGTTTAGAAAATCGTGCGGCACAAACCTACCGTAGGCTGCATTCAGTTTTGCTAGGCGAATTTGCGTGTTAATTCTCGCCAACAATTCCTTTTTGATAAAAGGTTTAGTTACATAATCATTTGCTTCTAAGTTAAAAGCTTCTACCAAGTCGGTAGTGAGATTTTTTGCCGTCAGCATCAGAATCGGCATTTCTAAAGGCGAGTATTTTTTGCGAACTTCTCGACACACTTCATAACCGGTCATCTGCGGCATCATTACATCGAGTAAAATTAAGTCGGGCTTAAATCCTGATTCAATCAGATTTAAAGCTTCTAAGCCGTTGCTCGCTTGAGTAATCTCGTAGTTTTCTACAGAAAGACTGTTGATGATGACATGAATATTAATCGGCTCATCATCAACTACCAAAATTTTTAATTTTTCACTTTCTAGCAAGTCGCTATTGTCTGATACAGGAGAATTTATTATAGATGATGGGCGGGCTAGTTCAGGAGTGATTAAAATGCGAGGTCCCTCGGTTAAATGCGGCTGTGTGCTGCTAAATTCCGGCTGACTCTCAGATACGGGCAAAGTAAAGGTGAATTGGGAACCGACGCCTACAGTTGAAGATACCGAAATTTTACCTCCGTGCAATTCCACTAATTGCTGGGCAACCGTTAACCCTAAACCCGTGCCGCCATATTCTCTAGCAGTGGAACCGTCAGCTTGTTCAAAGGATTCAAAAATTCGCTCTAATTTATCTTCGGGGATGCCAATACCGGTGTCAGATACAGTAATGGCTAATTGTGAGTTAGACGGTGATTGTGCGTTGCCCGTTACCAATTCTGCTGAAATTTCAACTCTGCCGCTTTCGGTAAATTTAATCGCATTGCCGATTAAGTTGTAAAGTATTTGCTGCAAGCGATTCTCGTCGGCTGCTATTGGTGGCAATTCAGGATCTACTGAGTTAATCAACTGCAAGTTTTTTTTGCCTACTAATGGCTGAGACAAAGTGAGAATTACAGAGACTATTTCTCGAATACCGACGGACTTAATTTGCAGTTCAATCGTTTTGTGTTTGAGCTGAGAAAAGTCCAGAAGATCGTTAATTAAAGAAGACAATCTTTTGCCAGAGGATGAAATCAAAGCTAAGTTAAAATTTGTTGGTTCTGGCAGTTGTCCGGTAGCCCCGTCTATTAAAGATTCTGCAATCCCAATAATGCCGTTGAGGGGAGTGCGGAGTTCGTGGGAAGTATTGGCTAAGAATTCGTCTTTTAGTTTGTCGAGTCGCTGCAATTCGGTATTTTTAGTTTCTAAGGCAGTAAAAGATGCTTGCAGTTGTGCTGCCATGCTGTTAAAAGCAGCGGCAAGTACGCCCAACTCGTCGGAGCGATCGAGCTTTACAGTTTGGTCAAATTGTCCTTCTGATAAAGCTATTGCTGCATTTTTTAATTTTATAAGAGGTTTTATAATCCAGCGAGAAGTGAGAATTCCTAACACAGTTGCCATGCCCAAAGCTGCCAGACATAGTAACACTGTAGTTCGGTTGCCCGCATTAATTTGTTCCATAAAGTCGGCTTCTGGAACGACGACGACAATTAGCAAATCTAAACCCTTGTCGTCTTGGAATGGCAGGATTTTTAAAAATTTATGCTGACCGTTTATCTCAACATTTAGTTGCTGTGGTTTGGTAATTTGGTTCAAGTTTTGAAAGTGAATTTCTAAATATTTAGCTGTAGTTTGCGTTACTGCATCGCTGCTTTCTGTAACTTTAAACAGTTCTTTTTGACCGTTTTGGGTGCGGAAAGGTTTTTCGGGTGTGGAAGTTGCCAGCAGGGTGCCGTTTCTTTCGATAATAAAAGTTTGACCAGATTTACCTATTTTGAGGCTGTTTAAAAATTGACCGATACTGTCGAGACGCAAAGCAGCAATTAATACTCCTTCTAGCTGTTTCTGGCTGTTGTAAACTGGTTGCAGCGCGCTGAGGAGCAAGGTGGGTTCTAGGAAGGATATATAAACTGAACTCCAAGTTGGTTTTGCTTCTAGAGCCGCATAGGTGTAGGAAGGGTGCTGTCGGATGTCGAAGTTTTTGACGGTGGCTGCTACTTTCGCGCGATCGCCCCTATCATTAGTATTGTAAGAATAAAAATCAAAATTTGTAGATGGGCCCGATGCGTTAATCAATAAAGTGCCGTTAGACATCTTTTCGCCAGTGCGATATTCTCCATCTGAATTAGCGATCGATGTAAAATTGATATAAGGATATAATTGCACTTGTCGCCACAGATACTTTTCCCAAGCTGACAAGTCTTTCATGTTCACAAAACCCAGTTTCACCGCATCCAGCTTGCTTTGATTGATTTGGTGCGGAGTTTGCAGATAAGTTCTCAAATTTTGCTCAATGCGATTGCTCACCTCCCCCATCAATTGATCCGCAAGGTCATTAACAGCTCTTTGACTGTTTTTAAATGATAAATATCCCACCATTCCTACCGCTGCAAATACTTGCAAGACAAAGGGAACTATGAGTACAGTTTGCAGGGTAACTTTTCTGGAAAATTTAGCACTTAAACGGTTGAGAGAAAGATTTGACATAGCAGTAATTTAGCTTAAAATTATTAGTTTATGTTCGGTTCTAAGCTCCACCAGTCTTAAGACTTGTAAACACTTTTGACCGAGAATTGCTGAACAAAATGAGATAAATTGAGCTGGGAGACCAGAAAACGGGTTTTCCAGGTATCTTGAACAATTCTAGCCTTGGCCGCTCAACATTGTCCTAAACCGATTCAAATAGAGATAAGTAGCAGATAAATGTGCGGCACGCTACAATAAAAATGTTATGTTTGGTTTTTGGTTCATACATTTCAAGCACCGACACCGCACATTTTTTACTTTTTACCAGAATGAGATTGACAAATCCGTACATATCTTGTTTTTCGATAGAGCAGACAAGCAATTATTGTTTAATGAATCCTCATGACAATGGAAACGCTGTTTTGTATCGAGTGTAAAATAGGAGTACAATTTTCTGAAAAACTCCTTGTGGTTGGATAGGTTAAAAAATGTTGATTCCAGATAAATAATTGGCTAAATACTTGGCTAGCAGTCTCTGAAATTGGCTACTAAATCAAGGTATATTATATCTCACATCGGGCACAATTTTATTGTAGGCCGTTACTCCTAGCCCGGGCGAAAGGTTAAATTTTAATCCTCAACAACTTATCTATTATGGCTGACTCTATTGCTCGTCGCTTGGAACAATACACGGTAAAACGATCGCACGAAGTTTTAATCGTCAAGGCCGAAATTGACGGCGAATTCGATGAAATTGCTATTTTTAAAGGCTTTTCTAGCTCTCTGACGCGATCGACCGCGAGCGATCCAGAGGTTCCTGTTTTGCCGGAGGAAGCAAAAATTGTCAGTGTCGATCGCGTGGAGAGTCCCTACAATCCAAATAACCCCCGCTATCTTCAGCAGGGGTTATCTTGGGAAACCATGCAATCTCTATTGTCCGAGGCCGGAGTTTAGCTCTCGCATTAGGGACACAACGCGAGAAAAACAGCAGGGACACAACATTGTTGCGTCCCTACTACAAAAGCACTATGTCCTTACCCTGAGAGCTAGAGCGTGCCGCCGGCTGCTTGGAAACGAGCTCTCGCGCGTTTGATTGCTTGCTTAGCTTGAATTTGCTCTTGCAAAGTGCCGGTAGTAGCCTTTTGCAAACGAGCTTCTGCTTCGGTGTAAGCAGTACGAGCAGCTTCTTTATCAATGGTTTCGCCTTTTTCAGCGCCGTTGACAAGAATAGTAACTTTGTTTTCTTGGATTTCTGCAAAGCCGCCCATCAGAGCAATAGACACCCATTCCTTACCGGGACGGACGCGCATCACTCCAGTATCCAAAGCTGTCAACATTGGAGCGTGACCGCTCAAGATACCCAGTTGGCCTGTGGTGCTCGGCAGAATTACTTCTTCAGCATTAGAATCCCAAACAGTTTTGTCTGGGGCCACTACGCGCACAGTTAATGTCATAAATTGTCAGTTGTCAGTTGTCAGTTGTCAGTTGTCAGTTGTCAGTTGTCAGTTGTCAGTTGTCAGTTGTCAGTTGTCAGTTATCAGTTGTCAGTTGTTACCAATAACCAATAACTAATAACCAATAACTAATAACTACTGACAAATGACTACTGACTACTGACTACTGACTAAAATTACTTGGCGTCAGCTTTCATTTTTTCAGCTTTGGCGATCGCCTCGTTGATATCGCCCACCAAATAGAAAGCTTGTTCCGGTAATTCGTCAAGTTCGCCAGCCAAAATCATTTGGAAGCCCTTAATGGTGTCTGCCAACTTGACGTACTTGCCGGGGGAACCGGTGAACACTTCAGCCACAAAGAATGGTTGAGACAAGAACCGTTCAATTTTGCGAGCGCGAGAAACCGTCAAGCGGTCATCTTCCGACAGCTCATCCAAGCCCAAAATCGCAATAATGTCTTGCAATTCCTTATAGCGTTGCAGAGTAGACTGCACCTGACGAGCAACACCATAGTGCTCTTCGCCGACAACGCTAACTTGCAACATCGTAGACGTAGAATCCAGCGGGTCAACAGCCGGATAAATCCCCTTCGCAGCCAAGCCGCGAGACAACACAGTTGTAGCGTCCAAGTGAGCAAAAGTCGTAGCCGGTGCGGGGTCAGTCAAGTCATCCGCAGGTACGTACACAGCTTGAACCGAAGTAATCGAACCTTCGGTAGTCGAAGTAATCCGTTCTTGCAAGTCGCCCATGTCTGTACCGAGAGTCGGCTGATATCCCACAGCCGAAGGCATCCGACCCAACAGAGCCGATACCTCAGAGCCCGCTTGCACAAACCGGAAGATATTGTCAATGAACAGCAGCACGTCTTGCTTGCTGACATCGCGGAAGTATTCGGCCATCGCCAGAGCCGACAGGCCCACGCGCATCCGAGCACCAGGCGGCTCGTTCATTTGACCGTAAACCAGAGCAATTTTTGATTTGCTGCGGTCTTCTTCGTTAATAACCCCCGACTCGATCATTTCTTTGTAGAGGTCATTGCCTTCGCGGGTGCGCTCGCCCACACCACCGAACACGGACACGCCGCCGTGAGCCTTGGCGATGTTGTTCACGAGTTCCATCATAATCACGGTTTTGCCGACGCCTGCGCCGCCGAACAAACCGATTTTGCCGCCGCGACGGTAGGGGGCCAGCAGGTCAATCACCTTGATCCCAGTTTCAAACACCGAAGGCTTGGTTTCCAGTTCGGTGAAAGCCGGCGGGTTGCGGTGGATGGGCATACTTTCGGAAGTATTGACCGGGCCGAGGTTGTCTACGGGTTGACCGATGACGTTAAAAATCCGGCCGAGAGTTGGGATGCCGACGGGAACTTGGATCGCTTCCCCGGTATCTACTACTTCCATGCCGCGCACCAAGCCGTCGGTGGTACTCATGGAAACGGCGCGCACTTGGCTGTCTCCGAGCAGTTGTTGAACTTCGCAGGTAACGGCAATGTCTTGACCTGCTTCGTTTTTGCCGGAAATCGTGAGAGCGTTATAGATTTGGGGCAGTTTGCCGCCTGGGAATTTTACGTCTACAACCGGCCCAATGATTTGGGTGATGTAGCCTACGTTCGTTTTTGTTGCGGTGGATACCATGAATAGTGCCTTTGTTAGGATGCTATTTTTCCCGTTATGGAAAAAGTCTTAACATTTAGAAATGCTATTTCTCAGAGTACCACTGAACAGACGCACTATTTAGATTTGTATGGGGCTGGTTAAGAGTCATTTTTCTTGTTGCTGCCCTCGCTTTTTTTTCCTGCGAGCTGCTGCCAAAGCCCCGACCCCCAGCATTGTGCCGAATACTGTGACTGGTTCGGGGACTAACTCAGCCGACAGGCTAAAGTTTTGAAAGTCAACGTCATTTCCTTTGCTGCCATCGTCAAAGGAAATCTTTGTACCCTTAGCGAGTTGTTCTGTTGTCGCAGATTGAAACTGCTCTGGGCCCTTGCCATCGTTGACGGTGCTAAATGGATTGCTGGATTTGTAGTTGAGCTCAAAGTCGCCAAACACGGCTTGCTGGCATCCAGTTGTCAGACATTCAATTCTGCTGAATTTGGTGTCGGCGGCGAACCAGAGGCTGCTGTTCATAAAGGTGCTGCTGGAGACGTATTGCTCGAAGGGCTTGCCAGTGCCGGTGTCGCTCCAAAGCAGGAGGGCGTAAATTTGATCTTTGAGAAAGGTGAAGCTTTGGGTAATTTTGCCGTCTGGGGATGTGACAGCGTTGCCGAAGGTTCCTTCTCCCTTGTTGGCGGAGCCGTTATCTGAGGGTTTAATTTCGTTAAACAGACTGGATATGTTGGTGTAGCCATTGTTTTGTGGCTCAGCTTGGGCCACCCACAAGCTGGATTGGTAATTGCCGTGAGATTTGTCGAATGTAAAATTGATGCTGGTGTCTTGATCGAACTGGATGCCGCTCGTGCCAAACATGAAAGCTCGGACGGGCGTGCAGATGCTGAGCAACATTGTGGTTGCCAAGCTGGCGACTGTAAAAGATGTTTTTTTGACTAGCGTTAAGGTAGTCATAACCCTGATTCCTCCAGTATTGTTAGGTAGTAAGGCCCAAAATGCCCTAAATGCCATGTTGCCGTGACGCGAATAGACGATCGCGAGCCTGCGATATTTAGGACGATCGTCAAACCTAAAGAAGAGGCTCCACACCAGTAAATCTACATACCGATCTTACTTAAGGGTGTTTTGGAGTAAATGAGTGCTTCTTCTAAGAGTTTTCACTGACACCAGATTGACACAGTTTAATCTGTAAGAGCAAGATTTTCATCCTGCCTAGACTTCCAACCTACTACATTTACTTGGTTTCGGTAACGGTCTAAAGTTGAGTGCAAGACTTGCAAATATTGGCTTTCATCAAAAATACATAAAAATTTTAATCGAGCTTTATAAAGTTTTGGTAAAGATCCTCCAAAAAATATAAAGTTTTTGAGAGAATTTCGGCTGTTGGGTTCGTTGATCCTCAAAGCGCGCTGCCAACTGCTCGCCGTATGCAGAAAGAAGTGGCGGCGACCGCGAGTAGGGTGGTGAGCGAGTTTTTTGCCACTCTAAGCAATCTGTATAACATGCGATCGGTACTTACGTAGTTTTGACTAAAATTCATAGTTTTTTAAACCTCTAACCCTCGCATTCCGCGCCATATTTTCACCAACAGTCCCGGACGCTTTAACCGGGTTTTTTAAGGTATTTGGGTCAGGGAAGCAGTGAAAGTCAATCGATTTTAGATTTTAGATTTTAGATTTTAGATTTTAGAATTGAAGCCTTGATCCCACGGAGAAATTCGGGGGCTCATTTATCGGATACAGGTTTTTTATTTCTGGACGGATGAATTACGTGGCGGGTATCCTGGATGTTTTCGGTAAAAAAAAGAAACCAAGTTTCATTTCCCGCGCCTGATTCCTAGTAAAAAAACTGTTTTTACGTAAATCGTAATAATTAAAAACATACATTTCCTTGTCCCTCCTAATTATTCGGTCACTAAAAATAGGCGGCTCCTATTGACATGAGGAATTTTTAGGAGTAAATATAGGATAGATAAATACGATCGCACTTTAAGCACCATCTTTAAACACAATGACAGCCAACAAACTACATTTGCTCGGATGGTTATTCATTGTTAGCTGGCTGAGTGCAGCGGCGGGTTCGGCAAACGCGCAACCCATCACCCCCGCACCCGACGGCACTAACACAGTTGTTACTCCCAGCGGCAACCGCTACGACATTTCCGGGGGGGCCTTCAGCGGAGATGGGGCTAATCTTTTTCACAGTTTTACTCAGTTTGGCCTCAGCGAGGCTCAAACGGCTAACTTTCTGACCAATCCCAATATTCAAAATATTTTGGGAAGGATTACTGGGGGTAATCCTTCTTTAATAAATGGCTTAATTCAAGTTACGGGCGGGAATTCCAATTTATTTTTGATGAATCCGGCTGGCATAATTTTCGGGCCGAATGCCAGTCTCAACGTGCCTGGATCTTTTAATGCTACTACGGCGACAGGGATTGGTTTTGGGAACAATCAGTGGTTTAGTGCGATCGGCAATAACAATTGGGCAACTTTAATCGGGACACCGAATAGTTTTGCGTTTACAAATTTGCCAGGGGGAAGCATTGTTAATGCCGGCAATTTGACGGTGGCATCAGGTCAAAGTATAAGTTTGATTGGCGGTACGGTTGTCAATACTGGTCAACTTGCGGCTCCCAGGGGAAATATTTTGATTAATGCTATACCCGGTCAAAATTTAGTAAGAATTAGCCAATCAGGTCACTTATTAAGTTTAGAAGTTAAACCACTTGCTAATGCGGGGGTCTTGCCGAATACTTGGCCAGAACCAGTGCTATCTTTGCCACAATTATTAACGGGTAAAGGCTTAGACAATGCCATCGGATTGACTGTTAATAGTAATGGACAAGTGACACTTCAGGGTTCCCCTCTGCCAATTACAGTCGGAGATATACTAGCAGGGCAACTAACCGCCGGTAACGCCAATTTATTAGCTGAAAATAACCTAATGCTGGTGGAAAGTCAACTGCAAACAACCGGAGACTTGAATTTATTTGCTGGCAATGCGATCCAAGTCAGGGATAGTCAAGCTAATCCATTTATCGCACAAGCGGGAGGACGGCTTTATCTGCAAGGGAATCAAAGGGTTGATATTTTTGCTTTAAATCATCCTGCAAGCGGTTTCTTTTCAGGTGGAGATATGGTGTTGCGTTCTGGCAATACTATTGGCGGCGATGCTCACTATACAACGGGTGGAAATTTCCGCATTGAACAATTAGATGGAAGTTTAGGAAATTTATTTAGCCCTTACGATCCGGTGGTACGAGCGAGCGGAGATGTAACTTTCAATAGTTACACGGGAGCTTCACTACATATTTTTGCAGGCGGTAGTGTTAACATTCCTGGAATTGTCACAATTAACGCGACAGACACAGCAGCAAATTCCATTTCTGAGATTGTTACTTTATCAGATGCGACAACATTGGCGATTGATGGTAGCGTGCAACCAACTTTAGATATTAGAGCAGGAACTCTTGCTTTTGGAACACCCGGAATTACAGGAAGTACAGCGGGTTTCTTGCCTGTACCAGGGACGGGTGGGACTGGAACGAGTGCGAACCTTACGATTGGTGGTATCACGATCAATGTTCCCAATGGACAAGTTTTTTTAACAAATCAGTACAGTCCTAATACATCATTAACGGGTGGCATAATTCAGGTGGGTGGGATTGGTGTCGGCAACGCCTCTGGCAATGCTGGTTCAGTGACAATTGACTCTCGCAGTAACATCAACTCAACAGGAGGTATTAATAGTGAGAGTGCTAATAATTTATCTCCCATTAATGGTGGCGCTATCAAGCTAATTGCTACAGGTAATATTGCCACAACAACTTTAACTTCGCGTGCTTTTCCTTTTGGTATTGGTGGTCCAATTACTCTAATTAGCACGGGAGGGACTATTGACACAGCTACCGCCCCAGGATCGAATATATCTACAAACTCACCTCAGGGGCCTGCGGGGGATATATTAATTCAAGCTAACGGTAATATTACTACTAGCGTTATAAACGCAGGATCGAGTGGCCCGGCAGGTAATATTACGGTTAATAGTTTAACGGGAAACATTGATACCACATTCTTATCCGGTACTATAGATGCTTTTGGTTCTGGGAATAGTGGTAATATTTCTCTCACGGCCGCAGGAAACATCACCACTAATAATATCAACTCCCAGGCTACTTCGGGAAATGGAGGAGCGATCGCCCTCTCAACTACGGGTGGTAATATTACTATTGGTAATGTGAATTCTTTTTCATCAGGTGCAGGTACGGGAGGTAACATCACCCTCTCTACCGGAGGAACAGGTGCGATCAACACTACTGGTGGAGCTCTATCTTCCCGTTCCACTTCGGGAAATGGAGGAGCGATCGCCCTCTCAACTACTGGTGGAAACATTACTACGGCTATTCTCAATTCCCGTTCATTAGGTGCAGGTAATGGAGGCAACATCACCTTCTCTATTACCGGAGGAACAGGTGTTATCAACACTGTTGGAGGATCGCTAAATTCTGGTTCAACTTCAGGAAATGGCGGTGCGATCGCTTTTTCGACTGCTGGCGGAAACATTACTACTACTACTCTGAATTCCCGTTCAACAGGTGCAGGTAATGGAGGCAACATCACTTTCTCTGTTACTGGAGGAACAGGTGCGATCGACACTACTGCTGGAAGTCTGGATTCCTCTTCCAATTCAGGAAATGGGGGTGCGCTCGCCATTTCCACTTCTGGTGGTAACATCTCCACTAACGCTCTAAATTCTCGTTCATCTGGTGCAGGTACGGGAGGGAATATTACCCTCACTGCGGGAGGAACAGGCGCGATCGACACCACTGCTGGACTTGTGGATTCCAATTCTAGTGTAGGAAATGGAGGAGCGATCGTCCTCTCAACTACTGGTGGTGGTAACATTTCCACTGGTAGTATATGGTCATTGGTAGCATCAGGAGGTGCAGGTAATGCAGGAAACATCCTCCTCTCTGTCACAGGCGGGAATGGTTCTATCGATACCAGTGTTGGAGATATAATTTCCACTTCTGTGGCAGGAAATGGAGGTGCGATCGCCCTCTCAACGACTGGTGGTAACATCACTACTGGTTTTCTCTATTCCCGTTCAAATTCAACAGGTGCAGGAACAGCCGGAAACATCACCCTCTCTGTCACCGGAGGAACAGGCGCGATCGACACCACTGCTGGAACAGGGCTGAATGCCACTTCCAATTCAGGAAATGGAGGCGCGATCGCACTTTCAACTGTTGATGGTAACATTACCACGGATGATGTATGGTCATTTTCAGGATCAGGCATAGGTAATGGAGGAAATATCAGTCTCTCTGTTACCGGAGGAACAGGCGCGATCGACACTACTGCTGGATCTGTGAATGCCACTTCCACTTCAGGAAATGTAGGCGCGATCGCACTTTCAACTACTGGTGGAAATATTACCACTGGCGATCTGGATTCCCGTTCTTATGGTGCAGCTAATGGAGGCAACATCACCCTTTCTGTCACTGGAGGAACAGGTGCGATCAACACTACTGCTGGATCTGTGAATGCCACTTCCACTTCAGGAAATGGAGGTGCGATCGCCATTTCAACTGCTAATGGTAACATTACTAATGGCGATCTGATTACCGGTTCCTCCGGTGTAGGTAATGGAGGGAACATTACCCTTTCTGTCGCCGGAGGAACAGGCGCAATTAACACTACTGCGGGACTGGTAGATGCCACTTCCAATGCAGGAAATGGAGGCGCGATCGCACTTTCAACTGCTGGTGGTAACATTACCGGTGGTGCGCTGGATTCTCGCTCATCAGGAGCAGGTACAGGAGGTAACATCACCCTTTCTGTCACGGGAGGAACAGGTGCGATCGACGTTGCTGGAGGATCGCTAACTTCTGGTTCAACTTCAGGAAATGGCGGTGCGATCGCCCTCGGAACCTTCAATGGTAATATTACTACTGGCAATCTAACTTCTTCTTCTTCTGGTGCAAGTTCTGGAGGAAACATCACCCTAAACTCTGGTACAGCAAATACTATTCTTAACGGTTATCTCGACACCGTAACCGCCGCAGGAACTGCTGGTAATATTACTCTTCAATCACCTGTTGTACTAACTCAACCAAATATTGCCCTAGTAACATCAGGAACTACTACCAGCGGCAATGTTACCTTTAATAGCACCCTCAACGGCACTACAGCAAACACTGAAAATTTATTAATAAATGCAGGTGCAGGTAACGTCACATTTACAGGCGCGATCGGTAGTATTACACCATTAGGAAACATCAACGCCAACAGTACAGCAACCACTACATTTAATGCCGTCAATGCTGCCACTGTCACCACCAACGCTGGCGGTACAACTCAACTCAATAGCAATGTCACAACTACGGGTGCTCAAACTTATAACGATGCCGTCACCATTGCCAATAACCCCGTTTTAACTGGGAATGGTATTACCTTTAATTTTACCTTAGATGGTAACAGCGATATTACTGCCAATGCTGGTGCATCAAATCTAACATTTACGGGTGCAGTAGGCGGCACAACTGCATTAGGAAACATCAACGCCAAAAGTACAGCAACCACTACATTTAATGCCGTCAATGCTGCCAGTGTCACCACCAACACTGGCGGCACAACTCAACTCAATGGTAATGTGACAACTACAGGCAGTCAAACTTATGGAGATGCTGTCACAATTGCCACTAATCCGATTATTTCAGGCAGTGGCGTTACTTTCAATAATACTGTTGACGCCAATAGCATTGGCAGCGACTTGACCGTAAATGCGGGTGCTGGTAATGTTACATTCACTGGTGCAGTTGGCAATACCAAGGCATTAGGAAATATTACCGCTAACTCTACAGTCACAACCGCATTTAATCAAACAGTCAATGCCGCGAGTTTGACTACAGATGCTGGGGGTACAACTGAACTAAAAGGCAATATCACTACAACTGGCGCTCAAACTTATGGAGATGCTGTCACAATTGCCACTAATCCGATTATTTCAGGCAGCGATATTACTTTCAATAATACTGTGGATGCCAGTAACATTGGCAGCGACTTGACTGTAAATGCGGGTGCAGGTAATGTTACATTCAATGGTGCAGTTGGCAATACCAAGGCATTAGGAAATATTACGGCTAACTCTACAGGCACAAC
>NZ_JAUBPT010000114.1:0-26415 GCF_036700905.1 Microcoleus sp. S13_C3
GGCGCAAGCCCCTTTTCTCCATTAACTATGATTCTCTACGCTCCTTAAGCATCTCAGGAGTTTTCTGCACCACTAAGTTGAATTAATCTAAAATCCAAAATCTAAAATCCAAAATCGATAGATGGCTTACAGTAACTTTTCCCTCAGTGACTTAATCAAACAATTCGGCTTCACTCTCAAAGACAAAAACAACTTATTTGTCAATATTCCCGAAGTCGGATACAGCGAATATCTAGATTTCACCCTCAATTACAACCTCCGAATAGCCAGCGAAATCAACACAGAAAAAGCTCGTTCTGAAATGATTATCACCCCAATATTACTAGAATTGAGGAGAATGCTAGACGATAAAATTAGCTTGTTTTCCGGTAAAGAGTTTAACGTAGACATAGAAAAAGGGCTGAATGGTGCTTGTGATTTTTTAATCAGCCTGTCTGAGTCTCAAATTGTAATTATGGCACCAGTCATTGCGATTGTTGAAGCCAAGAAAGAAGACTTAATCGGCGGTTTGGGGCAGTGTGCAGCGGAGATGTATGCAGCGCAATTGTTTAATCAAAAAGAAGGCAATCAAATTCCCATAATTTATGGTGTGATGACATCGGGCACTGTGTGGAGATTTCTTAAGTTAGAAGGTAATGCTTTAGATGTTGATGTTGCTGAGTATTACATTAAAGATGTAGGGAAAATTTTAGGGATTTTATCAAGTTTGCTGAAAGGAATTGCTTGATTGATAGTGAGAACCAGACTTACGCACTCCGACCAAAGAAACCGGGTTTTTATTGAATTTTTCGGCTGGAACCAAATGTTGCCGTAAAAAACCCGGTTTATGAACCCCCATGCGTCCTGGACTATAGCTGTTTGTGTTATGATATATTGAAAAGGCAGATTTTTACTGAGAGGTGAATCGATGCCAACATTAACATTCACATTAACCGATGATTGAGTAATTGAATTAGCTCAAGAATTACCCGATGGCAAAAAACATCAATTATTGAAAATATTGCTGATGCAGCCTTGGGAATCTTGGGCAAACTTAACCCATGATGGCCCAGAAAAAGCGCGACAGGCTGCTGCACAAAGGGGAAAAGACTGGGATGCAATGACAGAGGATGAACGGGAAGAATTTATCAATGAATTATTGCATGAAGACTAATTTAAGCAAGGAGACTTAGTAAATGGTATGCGATATTTGCGGAACAGAAGGTGTGCGAATTCGCCGAATTCCCAGAACCTATGGCAAAGGCAAAGATTTGCTAGTTATAGAAAATATTCCCGTAATAAGCTGTCCTCACTGTGGCAGTAGTTACCTAACAGCCGAAACATTGCATGAAATCGACAGAATTAAACGCCAGCGTAAAAGTGTAGCGGTAGAACGTTCTGTAGAAGTCGCTAGTTTTGCTTAGCCAAGTATCACCTTCACAATCATATATTGAAATGAGTTCAAAAGTTACCCTCACCATCACCGCAGGCAATCTCAAAGGCCAAGAATTCACCTTTGACACCCGCACTACTTGCATTATCGGCCGCGCCAAAGATTGCTATCCCAAAATTCCCGACGACGACAAACACCGCACCATCTCCCGCTATCACTGTTTGCTAGATATCAATCCTCCCGATATCCGCGTGCGAGATTTTGGTAGCAAAAATGGGACTTTTGTAAACGGTGAAAAAATCGGTCAGCGAGAAGCCCATCAAACTCCCGAAGAAGCTGCTCAAATTCAATTTTCCGAATACGACTTGCAGGGGGGAGATGAATTTACACTCAGCGATACTTCTTTTCGAGTTGCTGTTGCCCTTGACCCGGAAATAGCCAAAAATCTCCAACAACAATCACCCCCAATCATTCCCTCAAATCAAGCCAATCTGTGGGAAATGCTGAAAGCTTTTCTGTTGAAAGCTGTGGCTGGTAAAACTAATATTGGAGTTCTGGGGGATTATGTTTTACTGAAGGAGTTGGGTAAGGGAGGTTTTAGTTTGGTTTATTTGGCGCGACATAAACAAACAAATGAAGAAGTCGCCCTGAAAGTGATGTTACCAAAAGTTGCTGCGAATCAGCGGGCTGTGAATTGGTTTTTGCGGGAAGTTGATAATACTAAATGTTTGAAACATCCTCATGTGGTAGGATTTAAAGAGTCTGGTTATGCTGATGAAACTTTCTTTTTCACGATGGAATACTGTGAGGGTGGTAGTGTTGTTGATTTGATGGCAAAACGCGGTGTCAGCACTTTGCCGATTGATGAGGCTGTGGCTATTATTGTGCAAGTTTTAGAGGGTTTGACTTACACTCATAATGCGGAAATTCCGAATGTCAGATTGGCTGATGGTAGTTTTGCAAAGGGACGGGGTTTGATTCACCGGGATTTGAAGCCAGGGAATATTTTTCTGGCGAATGTGGGTGGGAAACAAGTTGCTAAAATTGGGGATTATGGGTTAGCAAAGGCTTTCGATCAAGCGGGTTTAAGTGGTTTAACTCTGAGTGGTAATGCTGTTGGTACGCCGTATTTTATTCCGCGACAGCAAGTGCTTGATTATAAGTACGCGCAACCGGAGGTTGATGTTTGGGCGGCGGCGGCTTGTTTGTATGTGATGATTACGGGATATTCGCCTCGCAATTTTGTGGGACTAGACCCGTTTCGTGCTGTGTTGGATAATGATGCGGTTCCTATTCGCGATCGCACTTCCTCGATTCCTCAACCGCTAGCCACCGTAATCGATCGCGCTTTAGTTGACAATCCTGAAATTTATTATAAAAGTGCAGTAGATTTTAAACAAGCCTTACTAAAAACTATATCATAAATTAATGAATCCACAATTTTTATTGCAGTCTCCCGAAAATAAACCTCGTTGGCTTATCCTATTCTTGTTAGGTTTAATCGCCGCTTTGGCAATTGCCGTAACAACAGTTTACTTCAAAATGGCGATCGCCCAAACAGCCAATCCGACCTTATCTGTAGACGTTGGAGCCGATCGCTATTCCATCAGCCCCGACATCTACGGTGTAAATAAAATTAGCACTTGGAACTCCGGCTTTAGAGTATATAAATATGGTTTTAGGGCAACTTACCCAGCTAATTCTATGACTTTGGTGGCTATTCCCAAGGCTAATTCTTAGCGCGACTTAACTTAACTCACGGAATTCACCTGCCAGAACCGGAATGATTAAACCGCAGAGGGCGCAGAGGACACTGAGGAAGAGAAGAGAGAGATTAATAATTCTGACCATTTTTAATCTGAAATTAGACCTGAAGCATCCAGGCGATCGTCCTTAGCATCCGAGTGTGTTAGGGGACAAATACAACTCTCCTGTCCCAGCCACTGCGATCCTACTTCATGCAGGGCTGCCATCACTGGTTGAATTTGGCGACCCTTGGGCGTGAGGGAATATTCTACGCGGGGCGGAATCTCGGCATAAACACGGCGATCGACTAACCCTTGAGATTCCAACTCTCGTAGGCGTTGGGTGAGGGTTTTGGTGCTGATGCCAGGAAGTGCCGCGAGTAATTCGTGGGGACGCCTCGCGCCTCCAAACAGTTCGCGTAGAACCAAAATTGACCATTTATTGTCCAACAAATCCAGCACAAATTGAATCGGACATTTAACCTCTACGCACTGACTCGCTTCCACCATAAACTCCCTGCACAGTTGCCTTCACGATAATTTCCATATTTCTTTAGAAATGGCTCAAGCGTCCTATTTGCTTCAATGCTTTACCTAAAGTAACTATAGGATACCACTGGTAACTGACTTGTGGGCGATCGCGGATTAAGGCAATGTGGTGCACAGTCATCAATTCCGAACAATCCACTCTCCACTCCTATGGTCAGTTCAATTAGTAAATCGGAGTCTGCTGGTCTGCCATCCGGCATTAAAGCACCTGTTCAAGAAACCCTGTTAACACCCCGCTTTTACACCACCAATTTTGATGTCGTTGCCGAAATGGATCTGTCCGGGCAACAAACGGAATTAGAAGCAGTTGTAGCAGAATTGCGCGCGGACTATAACCGCCACCATTTTGTCCGCAATCAAGAGTTTGAGCAATGCTGGGACAAGATTGATGGCGAAACGCGAAAAGCATTTATTGACTTTCTAGAGCGCTCCTGTACCTCAGAATTTTCGGGTTTTCTGTTGTTCAAAGAACTCTCCCGCAAACTTAAGAATCGCCAACCCTTGTTATCGGAAGCCTTTAGCTTACTGGCACGGGATGAAGCGCGTCATGCCGGTTTCTTGAATAAGGCGATGGCCGATTTTGGGTTGTCTCTCGATCTGGGCTATTTAACAAAAAATCGTACCTACACATTCTTCCCTCCAGAATGGGTGATTTATACTGTTTATCTGTCGGAAAAAATTGGCTACTGGCGCTATATTTTGGTGTATCGCCATCTAGAACAACATCCAGAACATCAAATTTATCCCCTGTTTCGCTACTTCGAGAATTGGTGCCAAGACGAAAATCGGCATGGGGATTTCTTTAAGGCTTTGTTGCGATCGCAGCCTAAGCTTTGGAATAACTGGAAGGCAAGACTCTGGGCGCGCTTTTTCCTACTGACGGTGTTTGCCACCCATACAATGACGGTGTTGGAACGCTCCACATTTTATGACTCGATCGGCATCGACCCCGATGAATATAACAAGCAGGTGATTCATCACACCAATGAAACAGCAAAACGGGCGTTTCCCAGTATTTTAGATACCCACCATCCACAATTCTTTCCCCGTTTGGAGCGATGTGCGATCGCCAATCAGAAGCTAGCAGAAATCTCAACTAACCAGCGCCCTGCCGCCATCCAATTTTGCCAAAAATTACCCTGGATTGCTGCGATCGCGTGGCAGTTGTTGCGCCTTTATTTACTGCCCTCGATTAATGCTGAATCGTCCAGAACCGCTATTAATTAGGAGATATTGCCATGACTAATCTATCCACACGCCTCCGAGAAGGCACGATGCAATCCCACACCACAGCCGAAAATACGGCATTTATGAAATGCTTTATGAAAGGCATTGTGGAACGGGAACCTTTGCGTAAACTATTTGCCGATCTATACTTTGTTTACAGCGCCTTAGAAACGGCTTTGCAGACCCATGTCAACCACCCGATTATCGGAACCCTCTATTTCCCTGAGTTAAATCGCACTGAGAATCTGGCTTGCGATCTAGCTTTTTATTACGGTGAAAATTGGCGGGAGGAAATTACGGCTTCGCCAGCGGGTTCTGTGTATCGCGATCGCATTCAAACCCTCTCAGCAACCGATCCAGTCCTGCTGATTGCCCATGCCTACACCCGCTACATGGGTGATTTATCCGGCGGACAAAGCTTGAAAAACGTGATTCGATCGGCGTTGTCTCTGCCACCGGATCAGGGAACAAATTTCTATGAATTTTCCCAAATCTCGACACCAGAAGCAAGGCGAGTATTTAAGGAACGCTATCGCCAAACCTTTGATGAGTTTCCGGTGGATGCTGACACGATCGAGCGAATTGTCGCCGAAGCAAATACGGCATTTACCCTTAACCAGGATGTAATGCACGAACTCGAAGCCGATGTGAAAGCGGCGATTGGAGATCATACCTTTGATTTGCTGACTCGGCAAGATCGCCCCGGTAGCACAGAAGGCCGCAGCCCTCATGCCAAGCGAGAATCTGTCGCAAAATAACTCGCCCAAGGAAAACAAGATCGATCGTATCTCTAAAATATGCCGGGGTTCTGAATTTACACAACAACAGAAGGACACATTAGTTAATGAAACAGTTATCACAAACGGTTGAATTTGATGCTGTATTGTTGAATAAATACAACCAGCCTTTACCTCGCTATACCAGCTATCCACCCGCCACAGAATTAAGCACTGATTTCGATCGCCACGCATTTAAAACCGCGATCGCCGTCGGCAATCACAAACAAACCCCCTTATCGCTTTACTGCCACATCCCCTTTTGTGCAACGCCCTGTTATTTCTGCGGCTGCAATACCATCATTACCCAGCGCAAGGAGGTGGTAGAACCCTATTTAGGCTATCTCGATCGCCAAATTCGCCAAGTTGCCAGTTTGGTGGATGCCGATCGGCTGGTGCATCAGTTGCACTGGGGCGGCGGCACGCCCAACTATCTCGATCGCAGTCAGGTAGAGTTTCTCTGGAATCAGTTAAATCGATATTTTCGGTTCGATGACGCGGCAGAAATATCGATCGAAGTCAATCCTAGCTATATCGATCGCGAATACATTCTATTTCTTCGACAATTAGGCTTCAATCGGATTAGTTTTGGCATTCAGGATTTTAATCCCATCGTGCAGCAAGCGATCAATCGGGTGCAGCCGGAAGCGATGTTGTTTGATGTGATCGATTGGATGCGGGAAGCAGGGTTTGAAAGTGTCAATGTGGATTTAATTTACGGCTTACCTTTCCAGACACAAGCCACATTCCAGGAAACGGTAAAGAAGACCTTGCAATTAAATCCCGATCGCATTGCCGTCTTTAATTTTGCCTATGTTCCCTGGCTCAAACCGGTTCAGAAACGAATGCCGGAGTCTGCTTTGCCGACCGCTGGCGAAAAGCTGAAAATTCTGCAAAGTACGATCGACCAACTGACGCAAAATGGCTATGTGTTTATTGGTATGGATCACTTTGCCAAGCCTAATGATGAACTAGCTATCGCGCAACAAGCTGGACAACTACATCGTAATTTTCAGGGTTATACCACTAAGCCCGAATCGGATCTGTTGGGCTTTGGCATGACTTCCATCAGTATGTTGCAGGATGTGTATACCCAAAACCACAAGGGATTGAAAGATTTTTATCGGGCGATCGATGCGGGTGAATTGCCGATCGAAAAAGGTGTTAGACTTAATCAGGACGATCTGATTCGGCGCACAGTAATTATGGAATTAATGTGTCAATTCCAACTGTCGGTGCAGGATTTGGAAGAAAAATACCATCTCGGCTTCGATCTCGATTTTAATGACTATTTCGCTCATGTTTTGCCACAACTTGATGCCTTAGAAGCCGATGGGTTAATCAAACGTTGGGGCGATGGCATTGAAGTAACCGCGCTCGGCCGCTTGCTAATTCGCAATATTGCATCCGTGTTTGATAGCTATCTCATCCCCCACTCAAGCAAACGGTTTTCCAAGTCCCTCTGAATCAGCGTCAGATTTGTTAACTCTGAGATGTTACACCATTCTCAATTACTTGTTTAGGAACAGGCTTTTCGGCCTGTTCCACAACAAAATTTACTCTTTGTGGAACGGGCCGGAGATCCCGTTCTTGAGAATGCTACAAGATGTGAGTTAACTCAGATTTGTTAACATAGTCAGAGACGGATAAATACTTTCATAACCGAGTTGTTGCGTAAATTCTAACCAATTCAACAAGGAAAAATCTATGTTCTGTGAACAATGCGAACAAACAGCAAGCGGACAAGGATGCCATCAGTTTGGTGCTTGTGGGAAAAGTCCCCAAGTGAATGCTATCCAAGATTTGCTGATTTATTATCTGCGCGGGTTGGCTCCGATTGCCCTCAAAGCAAAAGAGTTAGGCATTGATACTCATGCAGTGGATGTCTTCACCTGCGAAACGATCTTTGCCACGATGACGAATGTCAACTTTTCCGAAAAGCGGTTTGTTGAGTATCTCCAGGAAGCGATCGCCCATCGCGCCAACCTCAAGGCTCAAGTGCAGCAAGCAACAGACACTCCACCCACGTGGGCTGCAATTTCCGACTTTGAACCCAACTTTGAGGAGAGCCTGGTTGAGCAGGGTGAGCTGATTTCCTCTCAGTTCCTCAGTCAGTCTGGCTTGAATGTGGATATTTTCTCACTCAAACTCACAGTGCTATATGGGGTTAAGGGTCTTGCCTCCTACACCTTCCACGCCTACGAAGTGGGACAGGAAGACGAGCGGGTGTATCGTTTCATTTATGAGGCACTTGTCGCCCTCGATAACCTGACCTTGGGCTTGCAGGAGTGGGTGGATCTTGCTCTTGAGGTGGGAGCCATTAATCTGCGCTCTATGGAACTATTGGATGCCGGACATACCGGTACCTATGGGCACCCAATTCCCACGCCTGTTCCCCTCAATCCACGGCAAGGGAAGGCGATTCTGGTTTCAGGACATGACATCAAACAACTCGAAGGCTTACTCAAGCAAACAGCAGACACGGGAATTACTGTTTACACCCACGGCGAACTTCTACCAGCCCACGGCTATCCCAAACTAAAACAGCAGTATCCCCATCTCTACGGTCACTACGGCACTGCTTGGCAGAACCAAACCAAGGATTTTGGCAAGTTCCCGGGTGCGATCGTGATTACGACCAACTGCTTAATGCCAACCCATTCCTATTATGAAGATAAACTCTTTAGCGTTGGCCCCGTCGGCTATCCGGGTCTGATTAACTTGAGTGCGATCGACAATGGCACACCCGATTTTACTCCAGTTATTGAGAAAGCACTGGCACTTCCCGGCTTTACCGAAGATGCACCCCCCAGGGAAGTCACAGTTGGTTTTGCCCACAATACAGTCCTAGGGGTGGCAGATAAAATCATTGAGGCTGTCAAACAGCGTAAAATCCGCCATTTCTTCTTGGTAGGGGGCTGTGATGGAGCCAAACCCGATCGCAACTACTACACCGAGTTCGTAGAAAAAGTGCCTGATGATTGTGTCGTGCTCACCCTAGCTTGCGGTAAGTTTCGCTTCTTCGATCGACAAATGGGCGACATTGACGGACTACCCCGCCTGATGGATGTTGGTCAGTGCAACGATGCCTACTCCGCGATTCAGATTGCTGTAGCCCTAGCCAATGCCTTTGAGGTAGGTGTCAACGATATACCCCTTTCCATGATTCTGTCCTGGTATGAACAAAAGGCAGTAGCCGTCTTGCTAACTCTCTTGCATTTGGGGATTAAAAACATTCGTCTAGGGCCGACATTACCGGCGTTTATTTCTCCCAATGTATTCAAGCTTCTGTCGGAGAAATATAACTTACAGGCTATTACCACCCCTGATGCCGATCTGGCAGCTTGCTTGAGCTGAGTGGGAGTTTTGGGATTGATTTACAGTTTAACCAAATGGGCACATTTATTTGACTGGTATAGCAATCCTCGCATCATTTATGAATTTCTTACTCCCTCCCCTTGATAAGGGGAGGGTTGGGGTGGGGTAAAAAGTTTACGACTCCTGCAAGGATTGCTATAACAGCGATTGCTTTTTCTAATGTTTATTCCCAGACTTTTTGTTTTGTGAGGTAATTGATGACCGCTAAACTGTTGCCAACAACTCCCACTCGATCTCCGCTGGATTGGACTGCGGTCTTCTTTTTCACGACTATTCATGCCCTCGCGCTCTTAGCCCCCTGGTGCTTCTCCTGGTCTGCCTTGGGTATAACTATCTTTTTGCACTGGTTATTTGGCAGTATTGGCATTTGTTTGGGCTATCACCGCCTATTGAGCCATCGCAGTTTTCAGGTTCCTAAATGGCTGGAATATCCGATCGCCCTGATCGGTACCTTTGCTCTACAAGGAGGGCCAATTTTCTGGGTGGCGGGTCATCGGCTACACCACGCCTATACCGAGGATGTCGATAAAGATCCTTACTCTGCCCGTCGGGGGTTCTGGTGGAGCCATATGCTGTGGATTTTCTACCCGCATTCCGAATTCTTCGATTATGAACAGTACCAGCGGTTTGCCCCGGATCTGACACGCGATCGATTTTATTGCTGGCTGAATCGAAACTTTTTGCTGCTGCAAATCCCCTTGGGGCTACTGCTGTATGCACTGGGGGGATGGTCATTTGTGATCTGGGGTATGTTTGTCCGATCTGTTTTACTCTGGCATAGCACTTGGTTTATTAACTCGGTCACTCACCTGTGGGGATACCGTACCTTTGAGACAAACGACAACTCCCGCAATCTTTGGTGGGCGGCTATTCTCACCTATGGCGAAGGTTGGCACAATAACCACCACGCCCATCCTAATGTTGCCAAAGCAGGCTGGCGCTGGTGGGAGTACGATCCTACCTGGTGGGCAATTTGGCTGTTAAAGAAATTGGGTGTGGCCCGAAAAGTGGTGATGCCACCGGCTCAAAGTAGTACAGCTTCATAAAATTGGAGATCGACCTAAAGCCATGTCTACTGTCACTAAACCCTTCACTTCTGTTTACGGCCCAGTCCAATCCTGGCGCTTTGGGCGATCGCTAGGAATTGATCCGATCGGGCCAGATTCTACTTGCTCGTTTAACTGTGTGTATTGCCAGTTAGGTGAGATTGAGCACCAGAGTTGCAACCGCCAGATTTTTGTCCCCACTCAGAAAATTCAACAGGATCTGCAATCCTTCCCTGTCGGCGATGTGAACACCATCACCCTCAGCGGTAGCGGTGAGCCAACTCTGGCGCTGAATTTAGGCGAAATTCTGGTTATGGCGAAGCAAATGACCGGGAAGCCGGTTGGCGTATTGACCAACGGCAGTTTGCTGGGCGATCGCGCGGTGTGTGAGGAACTGGCCATCGCCGATTGGGTAGCTGTCAAAGTTGATGCCATTGCTGCTGAATCATTCTGTCGCATCAATCGCCCCATGCCAACCATCAACCTCCAGGACATTTGGGCCGGTCTCCTCCAATTTCGCCAACTCTATTCAGGACACCTGGCAATTCAGACGATGCTACTCACCGAGTGGAACGAACAGGATCGGGCAGAGTACATCCGCCGGATGCAAGCATTATTACCGGACGAAATCCAACTCAACACGCCGACGCGACTTTGCCCCCTAACGCATCAGCTAGAAGCACGAGGGAATGATCTGCCCAATGGCTGTTTATATCCGACAAGGCAACTCAAGCAAGTCAAGGCTGAAGTGCTACAGGTTTTTGGCGATCGCATTGAACGTGTCATAGGAATTCCAGTGCGTTACCCATTATTAAAACCAGAGGCACAGAAGCGATGAAACCTCAGAAAACAAACCCATATTTTCAGCTTTTAGAAATTCCCCCAGGCTATCTCAACATCATGGGATATGTAGACGAGTCGGAAGTAAATGGGCCGGGTTGTCGAGCCGTGATCTGGGTACAAGGATGCCTGCGGGAGTGTCCAGGTTGTTTTAATCCGGCTTCTTGGTTTTTTGAAATTAATCAATTAATTGCGGTTGATGTTCTTGCTCAGCAGATTCTCAGCAATCCTCGCAATCGAGGTGTCACGTTTTCGGGCGGAGAACCGTTCTGGCAAGCTCCAGCCTTGGCAGATTTGGCGCGCCAAGTCAAAGCAGCGGGATTAAATGTTATGTCGTTTACGGGCTTCACGTTATAAAAATTGCGACATGGGATCTCCGGCTGTGTGGTTTTTTAAGACTTCTAAAAAACGCTCATTTAAATCAGGCATCTCAGACTCCCTAGTTTTTCTTCCTCCTCCACGTCGGCGAATTCTCTGTTGATTAAAAGTAGTGTCTGATTCAGTTTTTAATTCCTTAATTCCCTTGGCTATTGTATTCCTGTCTACTCCCAAAACTCGGGCTATGTAAATAATTCCACCACGACCCTGTTTTACGGCTTAAGAAAGCTGCATATTTTCTTTGATCTTTTTCAGATAAAGACTGGTGATGTTTTCGCATTAAATCAGTGATTTCGTCTGAGTAAAACATAAATTAAGTTAGTAAGAAATGATTTAAATCAAAAAATCTTGGGCGACATAAGAAGAACCAAGTAGGTATAATATTTGACATCTCTATCGAAACATAAACCTATTCATATTCACTCATTTATTTATTATATAGCCTTTCGAGCTCTCATATGAGGTACTCATGGGCATAGGGCATAGGCCTCCGTGGGCATAGGGCATACCTCACCACGCTTGAGAACCGCTATACATCGGGGATGTTATTAAATTTTCATTCCTAAAATTAGAAAAGGTAGGCACAGATATTTTTCCTACACTGAATGTATGAAAATCCTTAGTCATCAAATCCAGAACTGCGGAATGTGGGTTTAAACCTTTCTTTGAGCATTTCACTAACATTTTAGCACAGCTAAGTAGGGAAGAGGCGAAATTTACTAACTTTTTAGCATAACAAGTACCGGAGAGCCAGAAAAAACAGGTACAAAAATATGTATCTCGCCGCTCCGCACCAATAAAAAAATACCGTAGACGGAGTACATTTGGCGTTGGTAAGGATGGAGAACAGTGGGTTGATTATCCCGATCGATCGGCATTCATTAGAAATTCAACAGTTAATGAAGTTAACTTGAAATAAACGTCGCTTTTATCAACAGGGTATACGGGCTGCAACCCTGATTGCGTCATCTCCTAAACCTCTTTGTCACCCCCAGGGTTTTGGACGCTCCCGCCACTGAAAGCCGCGGGTTTTTGTGGATTTTTAAATCCCAAATCCTAGCTGTTGGCAACCACTCCATTTTTTTTCAATTTGTACTTCTTGAATTCAACTACTGAGTAGTTATTGTAATTTAATAAAAGTCGAGCTAATGTGCTATTTTTTCTGCGACTTCTATAATTTTTCTCCGACTTTCGGGGTCTTTTTTTCGATTATTTTTGCCGGTATTCCTACTGCGGTTGCACCTGGTGGCACGTCACAAATCACCACAGCATTGGCACCAATCAAAGCATGATCGCCGATCGTTACGGGACGAATAATTTTCGCTCCTGCACCGATATCGACGTGACCGCCGATTTTGACATCACCAACAATTGTCACCTGTTGAAAAATCATACAGTTAGGGCCAATGGAAGCACTGGGATGAATGACAATGCCATTAGGATGAGGCAGCACCAGTCCTCCTTGTATTTGGCTGTTTAAAGGGATTTCTGTTGCAGTTACCACGCTCCAAAATCGATGCTGGATAACGTTCCAACGGCATAAAATATATCCCGCAATTCCACCCTGCTTCTGCCACTTTTGATAGTTGCGGATAGATTTGAGCAGTTGGCAATTGGGTCCCCACCACTTGCTAGATTTTTCGCGGCTCCAGTCTGCTTCTGTAGCAGAAATGATTGGCTTAGTGATTGACTCAACCATTGTTTGTGCAGTGTTTTAATGATATAGACAATTGTGCCTATTATAGCAATCCTCGCATCATTTGTGAATTCTTACTCCCTCCCCTTGGGTTCGGGGAGGGTTGGGGTGGGGTAAAAAATTTACGACTCCTGCAAGGATTGCTATAGTGCAATTTCTCTTAAGAAGAATCTCTAACTTGGGTAGGGAGATTGCTGGAATTGGGCCACAGTTGGAGTGGATGTGTTGCCGTAGAAGTGTGACACTCGTAACTTTACGAGATCGGGTTCAATTTCGGGGTCGAAGCTGCCCTCGCGGCTGTTAATCAAATCCGCCCAGGGCAGGCTTTGAGTTTCGGCTTGCAATTTTTTCACTAAGTCTTCGACGCGGCCGATCAGTCTGGCGGGGACGCCGGCCACTATATCGCTCTCGGCGACATCTTTGGTGACGACGGCACCGGCGGCGACGATCGCATTTGGGCCGATAGTGACGTTGCGAAGGACGATCGCATTGAAACCGATAAATACGTTGTCGCGGATATCTATCTTGCCTACGGCATCTACTTTAACGTTGTAAGCCCGGTTAAGCATGGCGATCGAGCCGTCGTGGCCGATCGGGGTACAGGAGGAGAAGTGGACGTTGTTGCCGATGCGGACGTAGGCGGGATCTGTAAAGACGGTGCTCGGCAGGATGCTGCAATTAGAGCCGATCGAGTACAAGTTGCCCTGCCGACGGAGAAATTCGGTGTATTCTTCGGAACTGGGGTTGCAGAATTTGGTGTAGAGGCCGGGGAACTTGCCGTAACGCATGACAAGGTGGCGGATAATTTTTTGCAATGTCGATTAAGCATTTTCCAAGTTTTTGGTAGATTGAAGAATCTTGGCGGGGATGCCCACTGCTGTTTTGCCTGCGGGAATATCTGATAAAACTACAGCATTGGCACCGATATTTACGTCGTCTCCCAGGTTGACCTTGCCGAGGATTTTTGCACCAGCGCCGACGTTCACCCGATCGCCCAATTGAGGAGATTCTAGAGGCTTGTCCAAATAGCGGTTTCCCAAAGTTACACCTTGGCGGATAATGCAGTCGTCGCCGATCGTACAATATCCGTGAATAATAATAGCGTTTTGATGTTCAATCACCACACGACGACCGAGCTTCACAGTGTAAGGCAAGTCTATCCCGTAACTATTGCGGACTTTTCGGTAGAGCGCTCGATAAAGAATGCTCAAAGGAGCCCGCAGTAATTTCGGTTCTACCTGCATTCTCCAGACGCCAAAACGCTGCACTGCTACGGCACGAAATCCCGGTTTTGTCCAATCTCGACCATGAGCAATCCAGTCTTCTTTAATTTGCTGCCATAGTCCCATGCCGGGGTTTTCTACTTGATTTTCACTGGTGATTAAGTTTTGCTCAGTTACCATAAGGTCTAATTCACACTATTTCTTGTTTACTCTCTTGCTAGATGCCCACGATATTAATGGGTATATCAGGTTTTTGAGGAAGGAGCAATTCGGTTTTATCGCTCTATAATACTAATTTCTCGGCTGCATCATCAAATATTTTGCTTGCCTAAGTTAACCTGGTTTAGTTGGCTTTTACCGATTTACCAACTCCCTTTAAAAGTTTTTGGATTTTTCAATCTTACCCCCCTTAAAAAATACACTATTTAATACAAAATCCCTCAGCAATTGTGGTGGATCGCCATCTGGTTTGCCTTGAAGTACGCGGCGCACCCTCCAGGCTGCAAAACCCGAAGCCCAGGATACATCAGTTAATGCTGTGTAAACCAAGCCGTAGTTTTTGATAAAGTACCTACGCCGGGAATCAAACCAATAAGTCGGCAGCCGCTTGGCGGGCTTTTTGGTGTCAGTGACGCCTGAGCTTTGGCCGACTAAGTGGACAACGCGACTTTCGGGTACGTACCAGCAACTCCAGCCAGCTTTGTTCGCTTGCAGACAAAAGTCCATTTCTTCGCAGTACATGAAATAAGCTTCATCCATCAAGCCAATCTTTTCAAATACTTCGCGACGGACGATCATGCTGGCTCCAGCTACCCAATCAGTTTGACAGGTTTCTTGGGAAATGGGAGGCGCTGCAGCCCAGTTGGCTAATAACTTGGATATAAAGCCTGTGCGCCAACCAAAATCGAGTTCCGTCAAGAGGTTGTGAAACCGAAAAGCTGACTCCTGGGGCGTGCCGTCGGGGTCTTCCAAGCGGCTGCCGGCGATGCCGGCTTCGGGATGAGTGTCCATGAAATCGACGAGGGCTTTGAGGGCACCGGGGCGAACTATGGTGTCTGGGTTAAGCAGCAGGAAGTAAGGGGGGGGATTGGTGGATTGGAGGGCGGGACGGATCAGGGCGTTGTTGCCGAAGGCAAATCCGCCGTTGCGGTCTAGGGGAACGAAGGATGCCCATTCATTCCAGCCTTCTGAGGCGATCGCACTACTAATTTCTTCGACGGAGCGATCGCCTGAAGCATTGTCGCCAACTACAACTCGCATACCCGGCACCGATTGAACTTCGCTAACTAGAGAGCGCAAGCAGTCAATTGTCAAACTAGAGGTTCGGTAGTTAACAATGACAACCAGCAGTGGATAGGGGTGATTGGAGTCGCTGGCTTTCGACATAAGTACCGTTGTTTGTTTAACAACTTTTTAGCTCAAGTTGTACCCATCTGGCAAGCTGGAGCGATCGCCCGCAGTGCAGGTATCGCCTACTTTTTTAATTGCTCCAACATCATTAACAAAAGCTGCCACCGCTGCCGGTGCATTTCTTCGTGAGTCAGGCTGCGAGCCTTGTTCAGAGCTGCCATGCCCATATTTTGAAGTAGGTTCAAGTTTTCTCCCGACTGTTTGAGCAAGTTTGCTAAAGCAACGGGGTCATTGCAATTAGCGATCGAGCCTGTGATGCCGTTTTCGATGCAGTCGCGGAGTCCGGCTGTGTTGTTTGCCAGTACAGGTACGGCCTGGGAATAAGCATCGTATACGATTCTGGGCTGCTCGTCCGAGATGCTGGGAACCACAACAGCATGATATTGTTGCAGCCGCCCGAAGAATTCTCTGCCGTAAGGAATAGTTCCCAAAAGTTCGATCTGTACCGATTTTTGCATCGCCTTGCTTGCTGCTTGGCAGTTGCTTAACAGTTCGCCTTCACCTAGTATGTCCAGCTTGACGGCAATGTTTTGTTCGTCCAAGATTTTCATTGCTTCTAGGAGAACTAACAAGCCTTTATTGGGATGCAATCTGCCCGCAAATATAATTTTTAGTTGTTTGGGTGAGGGAGACAGTTTTTCGTGCCATATTTTTGTCGCGTCGGCTTCGGAAATAATATTTGCTTCATCTATCCACGAAGCATTAATTATGTGACTTTCTTTGTGTCGTTTGG
This sequence comes from Microcoleus sp. S13_C3, assembly GCF_036700905.1. Lineage (NCBI taxonomy): Bacteria > Bacillati > Cyanobacteriota > Cyanophyceae > Oscillatoriales > Microcoleaceae > Microcoleus > Microcoleus sp. S13_C3. The sequence continues at coordinate 16,374 of NZ_JAUBPT010000114.1, forward strand.
TTAATAAACTCTGCTGGTATTCTGCCTGTGTAAAGATGGTCAAGTCGGCGCTGTTGATGCACCAGCGATTCAATGTTTCGTATATGTAAGCTTGAATTTTGGCTTTAATGCTGGCAGGGGTGCCCGGTAGCAGTCGCCACGGTGCGGACTCGACTATGAGCAGGTATGGTTTCCGCTGTATCAGGACTATTGGCGTCACTAACCATGCCATCGGAATCGGCCAGCCTGCTACGCCGCTATGTACGATATCTGAAGATGCGATCGCGCCCCAAAGCTGGGCAACCGTTGCCGGCAGCAGCAATATTGCTTTTGCCAAGCTATTTGCGGAGGGAAGGTCAATAAATTTAGCATCAACAAATGATGTTTCCGAATCCACCTCTATTGTATTTTCTGGGGGGGTTTCTCGCACGCACGGAGATGCTAGCGTGAAGTTTTTCAAATACTTGAAGTGTTGGGTTAGGTCTTTAGCCCACATTAAATCGAGATACCTGCTGCCTTTGGAGTCGCAGAAGGATGTGATGTTGAGGACTAGCAGGTAGCGCTTGTCGATCGGCATCAAAGTCGGTTCTTGGGCCCCATCTTCTCTGATATTTAACGAGTTGGATTCCATAAAATACACTACACTTGAATGCGATATCTCTATTCTAATGCCACTTTAGCCAGTTCTTAGTAGTATATTGACAGCCTACACAAGCAATCATATCGCCCAACAATACTGAAGTCAATTTTATATCTCGCCGCTCTCGATCACAGTCGATACTGCCTGTAGGCTTGACTGGCGGCTCGGTGCAGCAGCGAATGTCGGTAAACTAACCCCTTAGCGTCATCGGAATAGCCCCCGCCAATCACGCAGGCAACGGGATAGCCGCCAGCCAAACACGCCATCAAAACTTGCATTTCCCGGCGAAATAAGCCCGTATCAGTTAAAGCTAATTTTCCCAGTTTGTCACCGTGATGAGGGTCTACTCCAGCATCGTACAAAACTAAATCGGGCTTGACATTTGAAAGCAAATCTGGTAAGAATTTATCCAAGGTTTGTAAATACTCGTCGTCCTCCATACCGACAGGCAAAGGTACATCTAAATCGCCCTTTTGTTTAGTGCCGGGAAAATTGACTTCGCAGTGCATGGAGAAAGTAAAAACGCTACTGTCATCTTGGAAAATTACGGCGGTTCCGTCTCCTTGGTGGACATCTAAATCGACAATTAAAACTTTGCGAACTAAACCATTTTTTTGCAAGACGCGAGAGGCGATAGCCAAATCATTAAAAATACAAAAACCCGAACCAAAAGCTGGGAAGGCGTGATGAGTTCCGCCCGCAGTATTGCAAGCCAAACCGTAGTCTAAAGCGAGCTTGGCTGTTAGTACAGTTCCTGCAACCGCAGTGCAAGTGCGATTAGCAAGGGCCCGACTCCAAGGCAGACCAATTCGCCGAGTCGCTTTGCTATCGATCGTCCCGTTGCAGTAAGCTTGAACATAGGAGTGGTCGTGGACTAATTCAATCCATTCTTGAGGGGGAAGTTCGGGAGCGTGAAATTGCGATTTATCTGCTACCCCGTCCGCGAGCAGCATCTCGTAAAGCATCCGAAACTTTGCCATCGGGAAGCGGTGAGCCGGTGGCAGAGGTGCAACGTAATCTTCGTGGTAAATAATTGGTAAGTCCATTAAAATTATTGTATAACGAATGAATCTCCAATTGAACGCCTGCAATCTCAAATTTAAATTCCCTGGAGAACTTGTATATGCAACAACTAAAAACAGTCTGGCAGTCCGGCAGCACCGACCCCGAAAATGCTGACAATCTCGATAATATTAGTCAGTGGTGGGGAAACCTCAACGGGAAAGAAATTAGCTGGGTAGAGCGACTGATTCCGCAAATCGGCGGTCTGAGCGAAATTCACTGGCACCCCCAGCGTTTTGACGAAACATTTGTGATAGTCAATCCCGAAATTCGGGAGGAAACTCTCTATTGGTACATACCCGATTCTCCTGTCCAACGTAACAACACTGTTGACAAATTAGAACTTGACAACTTGCAACAGCAATTGTACATCTATCCTCAGTTGGAATCGGAACTGGTAATTCGCGTAGGAATTCCCGAAGTTAAATATCAAACACTTGAATTAAACAATCCCGAAATCGCCTTGGGGGCAGATAATCTGCTGCTGCTGTGGGAATCTGAGCAAGAACTAGAAATTAAAATTTACTTGAGCAATGAAAATATTGCTAAACTTAAGGAATTGCTGGCATAGAAAAGACCGAGAAAATAGTTTATAGCCTTTATCAGTAACATGAGGTGCTCACGCGGGCGTAGGGCATAGGGCATAGGGCATAGGGCATAGGGCATAGGGCATAGGGCATAGGGCATAGGGCATAGGGCATAGGCATAGGACTGGCCCCCCTCACCACGCTTGAGAACCGCTATATATGGTAGGCTTTGGGTGCGGGGCGATCGATCTATACTCTTAGTCACCTATAAATATCTTAAGACTGAGGGGCGGGTGCGTCGAAACCGAGGTTTTTCACAGCCATACTTTGTTGCAGCGAAAAGAGTAAAAAAAACAGTTTCTTTGCCTCGCGGTACGTCCAGGTGTGTATCTCGGCTAAAACCCTTTGAATGTGGCAGCAAAATGTCCAGAAACTTGCGTTATCCTCCTGGGACTTTTAATGCAAAAGTCAAGCAAAAAATAGTCCTGGACGCATCAACCGGGTTGTACAAAAATACTTGGTTACAGCCCTTGAACAAAGTTAAAAAACCCGGTTGCTTTGGTCGGGAGTTCCTAAGCGAAGATTGTTTTTCTGCCAACTTAATTGGGACATCAAATAAGGGGATTTGTTGGGGCAATAAAAGGTGGTTAAATACGGTTATTTGGGGTGGGCAACTTAAGACAAGCAACCAATAAGTTGAAAAAATAGAAGGTGCGTTAGTTGATGGGCTAATACCGCATATTTCATTTAGATGTAGTACGGAGAAACCGGGTTTGTTGGACAGAATCAGTAATGATGCGAGAAGTGTAAAGAAACCCGGTTTCTGGGATGTACTTCATAAACCGGGAATACGCTGTATTTAAAATTAATCCTCTTTTTGCTGAGTTTGAAAACATTTAATAAATAATTATGCTTGCCAGGAATCGCTAAATTTATTAAATGAGCGCTCTGCTGCTAGCACTAAAAAAATCACAATGAGCAGAAAAAAATGATAGTTGACAAAGAAAATATTCACATTTTAATTATTGACGATCAGCCCCAGAACCTGCGGTTTATATCAAACATATTGACGAAAGAAGGGTATAAAGTTCAGCGGGCGATTTCGGGAGAAATGGCGGTTAATGCTAATTTAACCGTTCTCCCTGACTTGATTTTGCTAGATATTGCCATGCCCAAAATGAACGGATATGAAGTCTGTGCTAGACTGAAATCCAACGAGAAAATGATGGAAATTCCGGTTATTTTCTTGAGCAGTTTTGATGAAACTTTTCATAAAGTCAAAGCTTTTGAAGTTGGGGGTGTTGACTACATTACTAAGCCTTTTCAAGTGGAAGAAGTTTTAGTGCGGATCGAAAGTCAATTGACTATACAACAGCTATCAAAACAATTAAAACAGCAGAATGCCCAACTGCAACAAGAGGTAGAATTTCGCAAGCGAACAGAACAATCACTCCGGGAAAGCAAAGCGCGGTTGCAGAAATTGGCGGTCAATATACCGGGAGTTCTTTATCAATTTATCAAGCAGCCCGATGGAAGTGTGAAATTTGAATATATTAGTTATGCTTGTCGGGAGATTTACGAATTAGAGAGTGAGAAAATTTTAAAAAATCCCGACTTGTGCTTCGAGCAAAATCATCCAGATGACCACGAATATCTGGTAAAACAAATTGCTACTAGCGCCCAAAGTTTAGAACCTTTTGCCTGTGAATGGCGGATTGTTACACCGTCGGGTAAACTCAAATGGCTGCAATCTAATTCTCGGCCAGAAATGCGCGATAATGGCGATATTGTTTGGTATGGCGTACTTTTTGATATCACCGATCGCAAGCAGGCAGAAATAGAAATGGCTGGAGCTAAAGCGGCTTTAGAACGGCAAGTTCAGCGAGAATTGCTGATTGCAAAAATAACTCAAGAAATTCGCTCCAGCTTGCAGCCCGAACAAATATTTGAAATAGCTGCAACTCAAATCGGTCTGGCATTCTGCGTCAATCGCTGTTTGATTCATACTTACGTTACTACTCCCCAAGTCGATATTCCTCTGGTGGCCGAGTATCTACAACCGGAGTGCGAATCTATTCGGAACGTACCTGTTCCAATTTGGGGCAATCCTCACGTCATACAAATGATGATACAAGATATGGCGATCGCCTCCAACAATGTTTATTCAGACCCTCTGTTGGAAGCTGTTCAACCGATTTGCCAGAAGGTTGGGTTAAAATCGATGCTGGCAATTCGCACTTCTTACCAAGGCAGGGCAAACGGTGCTATCTGTTTGCACCAGTGCGATCGTTACCGGGAATGGACTTCGGAGGAAATCGACTTATTAGAAGCTGTGGCGGCTCAAGTAGGGCTCGCTATCGCTCAAACTAAACTGATCGAACGAGAAAAAAACCGAATTCAGCAGCTCGATCGGCAAAATAAAGTGCTGCAAGCAGAAATTCGCACCCGCGTCCGCGCCGAGCAAGCTCTGCAAGAATCGGAAACAGAATTGCGGGCGATTTTTGCCGCCATGACTGACACGGTTTTAGTGAGAAATGCAGAAGGGCGCTGCATCAAAATCGCCCCGACAGCATCAACAAATTTGGTGAAACCTCCAAGCGAAATGATTAACAAAACCGCCCACGAAGTCTTGCCGAAACCTATAGCAGATTTAGTATTAAAGGCCATCCACCAAGCTCTAAAAACTAAGCAAACCATCAATGTTGAATATAGCTTTAAAGTCGGAGAGCGCGAAGTTTGCCTCGACGCTAAAGTTTCTCCGCTGACTTCAGATTCAGTGATTATCGTAGCCAGAGATATTAGCGTTCGCAAACAAACAGAATCCGCACTCAGAGAGAGCCAGCACTTCATTCAAGCGATCGCCGATTCCAATCCGAACCTATTGTATGTTTACGATGTAATTGAACAGCGGAATGTCTACAGCAACAGACAAATTTCTACGATGCTAGGATATACCGCCCAAGAAATACAAGATATGGGTACAGCAATGATGCCAAAATTGCTCAACCCCGATGATTTGCAAGAGTTTTTGGAAAGCGTCAAAAAAGTGGATCAAGCCCAAGACGGTGATGTCATTGAATGTCAATACCGAATGAAACACAAAAACGGTGAATGGCGGTGGATGCACAGTTGGGATACAGTATTTCTCAGAACAGCCGATGGTAAACCCAAACAAATTCTCGGCACTGCTAATGACATCACAGACCGAAAATTAGCCGAAGAAAAACTGCTAGCATCCCAACAAAGAATCTCATTTTTATTGCAGCAAACGCCGATCGCAGTTATCGAGTTAAACCTCAATTTAGAAATTATCACTTGGAATCCCGCAGCCGTTGCTATTTTTGGCTACAGTGAGGAAGAAGCGATTGGTCGAGTCGCCTCCGATTTGATCGTACCTGAAAGCTACCACCCGCAATTATCTGAGATTTTCAATCACGACTTGAATGCCAAATCCAGCGGCACTACCGAAAATCTGACTAAAGACGGCAGAATTATCATCTGCGAGTGGTACAATACTCAACTAATTGACGATAACGGTACAGCAATCGGCATTGCTTTAATGGCTGTAGATATTACCGAACGCAAGCAGGCAGAAACCGAACTGCAAGAAAGTGCTTTACGACAAAGAGCGATCGCCCGCATCATTGAAAGAATGCGGCAAACTTTAGAGATCCGAGAAATTTTTTACGCCACAACCCGAGAGTTGCGCCAAACCATGAAGTGCGATCGAGTTGCTATTTACCGTTTCAATCCAGACTGGAGTGGCGAATTTGTAGCCGAATCCCGTGACCACAACTGGGCTTCTTTCATCCAAGCACAGGAACTTGATTCTAACCTTACTGAAGGCGCTTTAGACAGCGATCGTTGCGTCGTCAAAGAATTAGATAGCCCCTCACAAGAAGTACGCGATACCTATTTGCAAGAAACCCAAGGCGGCCCCTACAGCCGAGGTACCACTTACCTTTGTGTCGCAGATATTTACAAGCAAGGTTTCGACAATTGTTACATCCAATTGCTAGAAAAATTTCAAGCTAAATCCTACATTATTGTACCAATTTTATCTGGGAAAAAGCTCTGGGGATTACTAGCATCATATCAAAATTCTGCTCCCCGCCAGTGGAGTGAAGCAGAAATCAACGTTGCAGTTGATGTAGGTACTCAGCTAGGAGTCGCATTACAGCAAGCGGAATTGCTCGCCCGCACTCAAAGGCAGTCCATGGAACTGATTAAATCCAAAGAAAACGCCGAAGTTGCCAACCGCGCCAAAAGCCAATTTCTAGCTTCCATGAGCCACGAACTCCGCACACCTCTCAACGCCATTCTCGGTTTTTCCCAAGTCATGGCCCGCAACAGTTCTATCACGGAAGAACAAAAAGAATACATAGAAATTATTAACCGCAGTGGCGAACATTTGCTAGAACTCATCAATGATGTTTTGTCAATGTCCAAAATAGAAGCAGGTCAAATTACTATCAATCCCAGCCGCTTCAATCTCTACAACCTTCTCAACAGTCTCAAAGAAATGCTGCAACTAAAAGCCAACTCAAAAGGTTTGCACTTAATCTTTGAAAACGCAGATGATTTGCCGCAGTACATTCAAACAGACGAAGCTAAATTGCGGCAAGTTTTAATTAACCTGCTCGGCAATGCGATTAAATTTACTCAGCAGGGAACCGTTACTTTGCGCGTCAGCAGCCAAGCTGAAAAAGACGCCACCGAAGAAAATAAATCCCAATTGTATTTTGAAATTACCGACACGGGTCCCGGCATTTCTCCCTTGGAAGTTTCCACCTTATTTAAGCCATTTGTACAAACGGAAAGTGGTCGAAACTCCATGCAGGGAACTGGTCTGGGGTTGCCGATCAGCCAACAGTTTGTCCGAATTATGGGGGGTGATATTGCGGTTGAAAGTCAACTCGGTCAAGGCACAATTTTCAGCTTTAATATCTGGGTTGACTTAGTAACACAAAGTGATGAACAAGAAAAATCCCCGATTAAACAAGTTATTGCTTTAGAAGCCGGACAAGACACTTATCGGATATTAATAGTTGAAGATGTAGCGGAAAATCGCCAACTGCTGCTTAAGCTCCTGATACCCCTGGGATTTGAAGTCCGGGAAGCAACTAACGGTCAAGAAGCAATTGCTTTGCATTCAACTTGGAAGCCACAGTTGATATTAATGGATATGGTGATGCCTGTGATGGATGGGTATGAAGCTACAACACAGATTAAGAAAACTCTAGAAGGTAAAGAAACAATAATTATTGCCTTGACAGCCAGTGCTTTTGACGAGCAGCAGCAAATAATTTTGTCTGCTGGTTGTAACGATTTGATATGTAAACCGTTTCGGGAAGAGGTACTCTTTGAAAAGATAGCGCATCACCTCAAACTGCGTTATATTTATGAGAAAGAAAACTTATCTACTTCTTTGGCAGCACCCACGCTGCTTAAAAGTTTGACCACCGAGGATTTGAGTGTAATGCCCACAGACTGGGTGGTCGAGTTGCACCGATCAGCACTTTGTGTGGACGACAACCGCATCCTCGAACTGATCCAGGAAATTCCCGAAACTGAGGCAAATCTCGCTAACGCTTTAACAGATTTAGTCGATAATTTTCGGATAGATATCATTATCGACTTAACTCAATTATATTATGATGAACGACCATCCATTACCAGCGCCTCCTAAAGACATTCTGATTGTTGACGATATGCCGGATAACTTGCGACTTCTATCGACTATGCTGACATCTCACGGGTATCATGTCAGGAAGGCTATTAACGGAAACTTGGCTCTGCAAGCGGCAAAAATATCTCCTCCCCATCTAATTTTACTAGATATTAATATGCCGCAAATGAACGGTTATGAAGTTTGTGAGCAGTTAAAGTTAAGCGAAAAAACTAAAGATATTCCGGTAATTTTTATTAGTGCGCTCGATGATGTGCTGGAAAAAGTTAAAGCTTTTCAAGTAGGAGGAGTGGATTATATTACTAAACCATTTCAAGTAGAAGAAGTCTTAGCCCGGGTTCAAAACCAACTTTCCCTTCGTTCGCTGCAATCCAAACTGGAACTGCAAGCTAGGGAACTGCACGATCGCAATTCTAGATTGCAGGAAGAAATCGCAGAACGCCAGCGGGCCCAAGAATCAATCCGGTTTTTGCTGGAAACTACGCGGGCGATCGGCGAATCTGTAGACTTTCACTCAGCTTTAGAAGTAATTCTGCACCAAGTGGGCGAAACAATCGGATGGGATGTAGGAGAAGCTTGGATTCCCGATGCAGAAGAAACTGTGCTGCAATCTGCCCGAGGCTGGTATGCCAGCAACGCGAGGATGGATGCGTTCCGCAGGCAAAGCGAACAACTGACATTTGGCATGAATATAGGGCTGCCGGGACGAGTTTGGGCATCCAAGCAACCGGAATGGGTAGAAGATATTTCCCAGGGCTACCCGAATTTTTTACGAAGTCAGATAGCACTAGAACTCGGATTCAAAGCGGGTTTTGGCGTGCCGATTTTGGTAGGCGATGAAGTATTGGCAGTGCTAGTTTTCTTTAAAATTTCGTCTGGTGGGAAAGACGCACGATTTATAGACGTTTTTAATGCCGTCGGCACTCAATTAGGTTCTTTAATTCAACGCAAACAAGCAGAAGAATTGCTGCGTATTGCCCAAGAAAAATATCACAGCATTGTACAAAATGCTATGGAAGGCATTTTTCAAAGCACGCCTTCAGGAGGCTATCTCAGCGCTAATCCAGCTTTGGCAAAATTGTACGGTTACGACTCGCCAGAAGAACTGATGTCGGAGATTAAAAATATTGCTCAGCAACTGTACGTTGACCCGGAACGCCGCCTCGAATTTGTGGCTGCTATGGATGCTGAAAATGCCGTTTCGGGGTTTGAATCTATGGTATGTCGCAAAGACGGGCGCCGGATTTGGGTGTCAGAAAATGTCCGGGCTGTTCGAGATTCAAAAGGTGAGCTGCTCTACTATGAGGGTACTGTTTCTGACATTACAGAGCGCAAATTAGCGCAAGAAGCGCTCAAAGTTCAACAAGAACAAAGCGAGAAGTTGCTGTTAAATATTTTACCCAAACCAATCGCAGAACGCTTGAAGGCAGAGCAAAGCACGATCGCCGACAGTTTTGCCCAAGTAAGTGTTTTATTTGCTGATATTGTTGGCTTTACTGAACTGTCGGCGAGAATGTCTCCCACCGAGTTGGTAAAGCGCTTGAACGTAATTTTTTCGCACTTCGACCAGTTAGCTGAAAAGTACGGTGTGGAGAAAATTAAGACTATTGGCGATGCTTACATGGTAGTCGGGGGATTGCCTACGCCGACACAGGATCACGCCGAGGCGATCGCCCAAATGGCCCTGGGAATGCAGGCAAAAATAGCAAAATTGTGCGCCGAAACAGGGGAAAAACTGGCAATTCGCGTCGGCATCAATTCCGGGCCGGTGGTTGCGGGAGTAATTGGTGTGAGCAAGTTTACTTATGATTTGTGGGGAGATACGGTGAATGTAGCGGCGAGGATGGAAGCTACGGGTTTTGCAGGCAGCATTCAAGTTACTGATGTTACTTATGAGCTTTTGAAAGATAAGTATTTGTTTGAGATGCGAGGCGTGATTCCGGTAAAAGGTAAGGGGGATATGATGACTTATTGGTTGCTAGGAAAAAAGTAAAAATTGGGCATGGGGCATGGGGCATGGGGCATGGGGCATGGGGCATGGGGCATTGGGCATGGGGCATGGGGCATTGGGCATGGGGCATGGGGCATGGGGCATGGGGCATGGGGCATGGGGCATGGGGCATGGGGCATGGGGCATTGGGCATT
>NZ_JAUBPT010000115.1:0-26314 GCF_036700905.1 Microcoleus sp. S13_C3
TTAGAAAACACCCAGTTTGAGTAGCGCTTTAGGGATTTTCCTTAAAGCTTTGTGGGATACCACCATGCTCTGGGACCAGTGTGATTAGTGTGCTATATTCGGATTCTCTCAGGTTGTCGGAGATTGTCTTGATTAAAAGTATCAGTTATTCCCCCTGACGTTCGAGAGTTGCTTCCATTGTACTCGTCAAGTAATGACCAGACATGATGCCGCTAGATTGGTAGTAGCGGTTGTCATCAACCCGGTGAAGGGTATCAAAACCCGTCCGCCGCTGGCGTTCGTCTCCCAATACCCAATAACGCTGGACGATCGACTGGGGAGCAATCCAACCTTCGCCCTCGACGCGGGCGAGTTCGCTGTGTTGGAGTACAAAAGTATACTGCCGTTCATCGCTGTTGAGGTGTCCTCGGTACTGCAAAATAATCTCTTCGCGATCGCCTCCAGGAAATACGAGCTTTGTCACCATACTGAACCAATCTGTTCGGTTCCAGCTCACTAAAGTTTTGCCCTTAACCGTAATTGGCACGCCATTGCGCTCAATCCAGCTTCCTTCGAGCGTCCATTGGCCAGATTCCATTAAAAACGTGTGAGCCACAGTGCTGTTCCTATGCTTTTCCTGCTGGCTACAATGCTGGTGCAACAACGCACAGCCGTTGTCCCTCAGACTCTATGCTATCACGCCCAACTATGCCAACAAGAGTTAATTTCTCCTAAAAGTACCGATGTCCGGGCACCAGTCACTTGAGGCAGATTGCCGGGAATGCCCCGAACCCGCCATGCGGCTAAAACCGCGAAAGCGATCGCCTCTTTAAAATCTACATTCAAGCCTGCCTCAGAAGTAGTCAACACTTGCACTGGATGCAATTGAGATTGCAATCGGCGTTTTAAGTAGAGATTGTGGCTGCCACCCCCACATAGTAAAACTCGATCGGGCATAGCCGGTAAGAAAGTTTGGTAACTGTGAACGATCGAGGCAACAGTCAGTTCTGTCAGAGTAGCCAGCACGTCAGCAGGACTGAGGTTGTAACCTTCGGCCTCGACCAAACACCTGTCAAAATAGTCTACACCAAATAGCTCTCGCCCCGTTGATTTTGGCGGTGCTTGGCGGAAGAACTCTGATGCGAGCCAATCCTCGACTAAAGCTTGACAGGGAGTGCCCGATGCCGCCCAAACTCCACCTGCGTCGATCGTCTTAGTGCCGCCTGAGAAGTGCTGTACTGCCAAATCTAACAGGGAATTAGCCGGGCCTGTATCCCAGCCCGATATGCCATCCCCAAGACTGAAAATCTCAGACTCGTCATTGTTTCCCTCTTTTCCTCTTGCCGGGAGATAGGTAACATTGCCAATTCCGCCCAGATTTTGGATGCAGAGGCTGATGTTGGGTTCCGCCAGCAGGCAGGCATCAACTATTGACACCAAGGGTGCTCCTTGACCCCCTGCTGCAATGTCTGCCGATCGAAAGTTACTCACAGTAGTAATTCCTGTCAATTCCGCAATTAGCGCGCCCCGCCCGAGTTGCAAGCTGTAGCCCATTAACGCACCGGCGCTGTCTTTCTGGGCTTTCCCAGCAGGTCGGTGGTAGACAGTTTGACCGTGAGAGCCGATTAATTCGGCTTTATCATATTCGGCTTGAATTGTCAATGCCGCCGTCGCAAATTCTTGGGCGATGGCATCATCTAATTCTGCTAGTTCAGCCATTGACAAAGCTGAGCCACTGCAAACTGAGAGAATTTGCGCTCGCAGATTAGCAGGATAACGGAAAGTGTTGCCGGCCACCAATTGCACTTTCAAGTCTGTTTGGGAACCGACCACATCCACCAAAGCAGCATCAATGCCATCCACCGACGTGCCGCTGATCAAACCGATAACGCGGGTCATTCAATTTTAGATTTTAGATTTTAGATTTTAGATTGTTCACTTTTTCGATTTTTCGATTTTAGATGGTCGGGTGCGATCGGGCGATCGAATATTATTTGAGGTCGATCGTTACGATCACCACAGTAATATTATCGCGTCCACCTTTATCCTTAGCGGCTTGAATTAAAGCAGTTGCAGCGCCCTCGCAGGCGCGAATCGACTTCAGAGGCGAAGCTATCAAAGGATCGGAAAGTTCTTCAGTCAAGCCATCGCTGCAGAGCAGCAAGCGATCCCCAGGCTGCACGTCCACCGGCAAAATATCTATCTCCCGCAAATCATCGCGGCCTAAACACTGGGACAAAACGTGACGCCAAGGATGAGTGCGAGCCTGATCAGGAGTTAGGGCCTTTCTTTTCACAGCCTGAGCCACCCAAGTCTGGTCTTCAGTAATCTGTTCCAAGCGAGCTCCGTGCAGTCGGTACAAGCGAGAGTCCCCGATATTAGCGCACCAGGGTCGGCCCTCATCCCTAAACATTAGAACCACAGCCGTAGTTCCCATATCAGCACGCTCCGGGTGGTCGAGCTGATCCGTCAAAATTGCTTGATTGGCAATTAAAAAAGCCTTTTCCAACAACAGCGGAGAATCCTCTGGGCCTTCCCAATGTTCGAGCAAATAAGATTGAATCGCCTGAGTCGCAATCCGGCTGGCTTCTTGACCTCCGGCGTGTCCTCCCATTCCATCGGCCACTATGAAAAATCGCCCGTCAGAGTCTATGTAGTACGAATCCTGATTTACGGAACGAACTAGCCCTGTGTCTGTCTTACCTGCGAAAGAGCGTTTCATAGATTGGGTGATTGGACTCATCGAACTTAAAAGCTTGATTTAATGGGGTGCGATTTTTTATTCCAAAACTTAAATCCCGAACGGACTTGAAATTCTGCAGCCCGCGATCGCGAGTTTTGGAAAAATTGCAGTTCCTTGACCTGCTACACAAAACTTGGCTAAACTTATTTAAGTCTCACCATTCAATCAGAATTACTTCTGAAGGGTCTGCTTCCTGTTTCATCCAAGGGAGTCGGCTCGCAACTTGTCCACAGGCGTTAATTCGGGCGGAGCAACGCCCTAATTTAATTAATCTTAGTTGAAGCTTTTAGCCATGAGTCATCCACTATTTTCAACCAATTTAACGAAACGCGGACTCCCGTTCGACCTTGTAACAGGCTGGTCAGTTTTGACATGCGCTGTGGTTTACAAACCAGATAATTAAGCCTTTTTTAGGCATTTGTGTAATCATACGACCCAGAATGTTAATCAGTCAAGTTAAGTATCAATACTCCGGACAGTTTTTAGAACGAGACTACAAGCTTACGCGGCGCAAGGATCATAAATAAAGTCCAATTAAATGCAACGAGCGGGGTGGAGCTGACATTGATTTAATTATCCACAGTGGCTCAAAGTCCTACAGAATAAGCCATTGGGCCATATGAAAACTGTCCGGACTATTGAAGTATGACCAACTTTTGTAAACTTTTTGGCAATTTAGTCCATCTCATATTGTAGATCGTATGATGGTAATCCCGTCTTAAAATTTCGGTAAATCCAGTAAATTAAGCAGCGCCTGCAAAAAAAACTGGATTTCTACCAAAAAGCACAGGTTTGGCTGTCGAGAAATTTAGGAAGCAACCGGGTTGTTAGCGTCAAAGCGCGTAAGCGATCTCAATTTTAGCAATCTGTTGTCAGCCAGCCAAAACTTAACATTCGAGGTCAACTTTTGGCTGGCGAGAAATCTCAAACCTGAAATTGCAAATCCCAAATTGCCCCATTATGACATCCTGTCTAAACGATCGATCCGCTTGAACAAACGCATAAGAGCAAACCCTGCACCCGCAGCCAGCACGGCAACAGCGACAGCCGGCCAGACTTGATTGCTGACAAACAAAATTGTCGCCGACAAAGTAAAAGCACTCATCAGCAAAGCATAATTCGTGCCCATTTGAGCGCTGCTCATCCGGCGGAGCAAGCGTTCTGTTTCGGCCGAACGGACGCGAATCCGCAAATCTCCCTGTTCGAGTTTATCAATAGTCTCCTCAATCCGGCGGGGCAAACCCAAAGCACTCGAACTCACCTGAGCCGCCTGACGGCCGATTTCGTTAAAAATGCTGCTACTGGTATCATGGCCATTTCCATTAGTCATAAGCTGCATGGCAAAAGGTTGTGCCACCTCCATAAAGTTGAACTCGGGATCTAAACCTCGGCCCACCCCTTCGATGGTGGAAAAAGCTCGCATTACAAAAGTAAAAGTAGCTGGGAAGCGAAAAGGTTGGTTGTAGGCAATATCGTAAAGGTCGTCGGTAATCGCGCTCACAGACTGATTTTCAAAAGGCTTGTCCATGAAGTTATCCAGCATATACTGGATGCTGCGGCGCACCGGACTCATATCACCCGTAGGCACCAAAGCTCCCAAATTGATCAGAGAATCCATAATCCGCTGTCCATCCTTGGAAGCAATGCCGTAGAGCGTCTCCATCAGTCCTTCGCGGACGTTCGACTGGATTTGCCCCATCATGCCAAAATCGTAGAAAATCAGACAACCGTCAGCACTAACAGCGATGTTGCCGGGGTGTGGGTCAGCGTGGAAAAAGCCGTCGTTGAGCAACTGCCGCAAATAAGCTTTTGCGCCCAACTGAGCGATTAATTTACGATCGATACCGGCCGCTTCCAAAGCTTCGTAGTGGCTGATTTTTATCCCTGGCAGGTATTCCAAAGTCAGCACTCGCGGAGCCGCGTACCGCCAATAAACCCTCGGCACCCGCACCCAGTCACAGTTGCTAAAATTGCGGCGAAAAGTATCAGCATTGCGGCCTTCATGGAGATAGTCAATTTCCAGCCACAGAATGCGACAGCATTCCTCATAAATCCCCATCCAATCTCGACCGCGGCCCCACTTAGGATGGTTTTGAAAGTAGCGGGCAATTCCCTTAAGAATTTGCAAATCGATCTCGAACAGCTTCCGCAGTCCCGGTCGCTGTACCTTGACCACCACTTCCGGACCCGAATGCAGTTGAGCTTTGTGTACCTGACCCAGACTGGCAGCGGCCAGGGGCACCGGGTCAAAGCTGCGGTAGAGTTCTTGAACAGTCTTGCCCAAATCTTGCTCAACAATTACCTCTAACTGCTCGTAGCTGAAAGCAGGCACTTTATCTTGCAGCTTAGAAAGTTCCTCGACAAACTCTGCTGGGAACAAATCGGCGCGGGTAGAAAATAACTGCCCAACTTTAATGAAAGTTGGCCCCAAATCCAAGAGTGTTTCTCGAACCCAGATAGCTTGAAAGCGCCGTCTGGCAACTTTCTTTTCTTCAGTCACGCCTCCCCAGTAGCTCCAATTTTTGCTGTCGAGCCACAGGGAAGCCAGCCAGAGCAAGACAAAGGCCCAAATGTCGAAGAAGCGCCGCTTCCGGGAGTATTTTTCGCGATTCCAGCGATAAGCTTTACTTTTGTAGGATTTACTAGCAGTTTTTGGCTCATCGGCTTCGCCAGTGTGCTTGGGGGATCGCTGGCGATTAACAGAGTCATCAAGGAGAGCAGACACTTGGGTTCCCAACTTGCTTATTTTATGTTGTTGCTTTGATTGGAAGTAGGAGCGCAGGAGCGCAAAGCAATGCGCTCACGTAGTAAATAATAGTTGTGGTCGAATTGCTCGCTAGGGCAAACTGCTGCGGTAACGCTGCAATTGGGATCGCACCAGAGCCACTTCAGCGCGCAGCTCGTCAATAGTCGCTTGCAAATCTGCAGGATGGATGTCTTGAATGGTTGTGGTGCTTGCAGTGCCAGTTCTGGTCTGCATCGCCTCATCCGAAGCTCTATTTGCCCGTTCCACAACTCGATCGGTGAACTGCCGCAGGCGTTCTCTTTGTTCTGCGTCAAATTTGCCGAGTTCAGAGAAAGCGTTGGTTGCTGCGCTTTCTAATTGCTCGTACAGTGCTTCGGCAAGTGCTCTGCCTACAAAAAAAGCATGAACTGGGGGTTTACTCATAAAAAATCTCTGTGCGCTTCCGCAACAAATTATAACTTGCTTCTCCCCGATGATGCTTGCTCCCAAAGGAAGGAATTTTGGGGGAATTCACACTCCCACCCCGAGTGTCGGAGATGGGATTCTTGAGATTTAGAACAGTCTGACGCGCCACGGCTTAGCCCAAAAGCCTCGCTGACACTGCCTCAAGTTCGAGGTTGGGGTTGCTTTGTACCAAAATGTTTGCAGCTTGGCAGTATTAATACGCGACATCACACCACCTCAGCGCCGCGCACATATTCTAACATAATTTCAATCAAAATAGGAAACCGTCCTGAATTTTTTGGCGACCATTTGGATAGCAGAGGGAATAGGAAATATTCGATCAACTCTGACGGCGACTGTTGGGATTTTCAGATTCGACGGATGTTTTTGGAAGATAGTCCTTGGCTAGGTAGGGCCTTATTATCTCAACTACTGAGCGGATATTTGCTGACTCCTAAAACCAAGTATTTGTCGGCACTTTTAACCAACAAAAACCATACTAATTTGTCGCAGGTTCGGGAAAAGGCATCGTGGGTTCTGCCACAGGGGGTGGTGAATTAGGTGCGATCGAACTCTCTGAATTTTTGCCACTGGGACTTGGTATTGCAGGCTCAGGCGATCGCTCGATCGGCGACGCTATTACTGGCGACGGGGATGCCGACGGCGGTAGGGTTTCAGCGCTAGCACTCCCAGGGGCAGGCGGGGCGGGTGCGGCGGGTGGTTCAGCAGGCAGGGGCGCAACTTCCGGTACTGGTGCAACTTGTGGTTGGGGATCTGGCTCGATTTGGGCTTGAGGCTCTCGAATGGGGGGCTCAGAAGGCTCCCCAGCAGGTTCGGGCCTCGGCGATGGCTCAGGTTTCGCTGCGGGTTCTGGGGCGGGAGTTTCCGGGCTTGGAGACTCAGAAGGTGTGGCGCTAGTTTCTGACGGATCGTCGCTCTGTTTGGGAATGTTGCTGCTGTCTTTGGGGGGTTTGGGACGCTTGTTGAGTTCGATGGGGTACAGAGGGCTGCTTTCAACAGATGGCTGCCCGAACATCGGCCCTGACAAATCGCGGGATTTGAGCAAATCTTCGAGAGATGGGAAGGATTCACTTTTGGGCCGATTACTGAGACTGGTGGTGTTGTACTGCGATGCTAGGTCAAAACCCATCCAGCCTGCAATTGCAGCCGTTACCACAAACGCCACAAAAGTCAACTGCGGCGGGGGAGGTGCGGGTAATCTTAGAGTTTGCTTACCTTTTCTTTTTACTGATACTCGCTCTGTTTCTTGCAGCATGGTGAGCCAATTTTCCACTGTCTGAGGGCGGTTGTGGGGGTCGATTTCGAGTCCCTGAAGGATGGCTCGCTCGATTCCTGGGCTGAGGTTGGGCTGAAATTGCCGTAACTCAGTCAGGGGAATACGATCGCGCAGGGGTGCTGCTACGGGCGCCACGCCGGAGAGTAAGTAGTAGAGGGTGGCTGCGATCGCGTAGATGTCAGTGGCCGGTGTACATTTACCGTCATAGAGGTATTGTTCGATCGGCGCGTACCCGGGGGAGAGCAAGTTAGTGTGGGTTTGTTTGGTGCTGGCGGTAAAGCCGCGGGCAATTCCGAAATCTATTAACATTACTACGTGAGAATCGGCTCGCCGGATAATATTTTCTGGCTTGATATCTCCGTGCAGCAATCCGCTGTGGTGAACTGTACTTACGGCTGAGGCTATTTGCCGAATATAGTGCAGGGCCTGGGCTTCTGGCAGCGGCCGATCGGTTTCGACTATTTGGGCGAGAGTTTGGCCGGGAATGTAGTCCATTGCAATAAAAGACTGTCCGGCTTCTTCAAAAAAGTCGATTACTTTGACTATGTTGGAATGCTGACACCGCGACAGGCGTTGGGCTTCGGCAATAAACTGCTGCTGAAATTGGGCAGATTCTGGGTGTTGGCGCAGACTTTCGTTGAGGGTTTTGAGTACGACGGTTTGGTTTAAATGGGTGTGGATAGCTCGGTAAGTGATGCCGAACCCTCCTATGCCTAAAGTCGCGTTAATTTTGTATTTGCCCTGTTGCAGGACTGTTGCTGGCGCTAAGTTCATCTTCAGTTGATGCCGTTTCCCAAACTATGCTACCGCCTTTGGGTTATTTCGCAGAGTTAGGGGTGAGGTTCGATCGGCGCCCTAGTTTGAGCTTTAGCTCTGCTATATCTTTAATCTTGGCATCCCCACGTCATTTTATCTGTAGTTGGTATTGTGAAACTTCACGCTCCGGCTTTCCAATAATAAAAATCCCGCTCTTGTGGAACGGGAAAGCCATCAGGGTGCATCTATAATATCTGACTTTAACTTATGGGGGGTACAACCCCTCAGTGCTTTAGCAAGTCTTTAAAATTAGCCGAGTTTTGTAAAGATTTAGGTTTTATGTTGACTTATGAGCAATCTTATGATATATAAGATGGCCGGATGGCGATCTTGAGCTTGGGGAATTAACACTCTCAGGTCTGATGTTGCTGCCAGAGTCAAACATTACAGACCAGATTACCTTTTTGGCTCTGATGAAGTTCAGGCGAGCGGCATAAAATAACAAAGAGGCATCGTATCGGGCTTAATCTTGAGACTGCAAATGGCTCAAACCTTGTAAATAAAAAGGCTGTGAGCATTCTCCCGACATTGGTAGCCCATAGCCATAAATGCTTCAATCGCTGTTCGCGTTACACAGCAAGGCCTGGAGGCAAGCTCAAGTTCCCCCCTTCGGAGAACTTGAGCTTAAGTTGTCACAAATGGGGTCTTCCTAGTAACGAGAAGCGATCGATTAGCAATTAGCAGCAATTAGTAATTACTTATTCTTTGGTTGGAAAATGTCTGTTAAACAATCACATTACGAGACTTTACTAGCAGAGTACAGCGAATCTTCCGCCGCGATCGCCCTGCTGAAAAAATATCGGGTTTACATGGAAATGATTCCCAGTATCCGCCGCGCCATTGAGAGTTTAATCACAATTCCTTTGCCAATTGCGCGCTTGCGGGACGGGGTTTCTTATGCGGGAAGCAGCGGCACTAGCATATCGCCCGGACAGGCAGTTTGTTTGCCGTGCGATTTGGCGATTTTGATGTGCGATCCTGAATGGAAAGTTAAAATTGGAGTGGAAATTTTGATTTTCATTCATCGTCCGGGCGAAGAGTTTTCTGAGTTGCTCGGCCGCTGGCGGCAGTCTCAGGTTTGGCTCGATAAAGGTTACGAATGGGTGATGCCGCACCGCTACAGACATATTTACAGCGATGAAGCTGAGGCTGTTCATCCGCTATTTGTTTTGTTTGAGGAAACGCCGGAACTGATTCAACGGGGTTTGATGGCGGCTGGTTTGCCGTTTGTGGTGGAAAGTTTCGAGTCTGGGAGTGAGGAAGTAGAGGAGGAAGAGTTTCTGGGTAGCGGGGAACTGGGAAGTATTGGTGAAGAGAGTTTGGATTTGTAGGGTGGGTGCGATCGCCTATAGCCATCGTATTGCTTGAAGTAAAGTAGATTTTTTTCAAACCGCAGAGGGCGCAGAGGGCGCAGAGAAAGAGAAAAGAGAGAAATATTGATGGTTTTGAATCCCGAATCGGGTTGTTATATGCAGATATTCAAAAATATTTTGGGTGGGGAAAGGAATGTTTATGCTCCCCCCAGATTCATGGAGTAAATCTAAAATCTAA
The DNA here is from genome assembly GCF_036700905.1 of Microcoleus sp. S13_C3. Classification (NCBI taxonomy): domain Bacteria; kingdom Bacillati; phylum Cyanobacteriota; class Cyanophyceae; order Oscillatoriales; family Microcoleaceae; genus Microcoleus; species Microcoleus sp. S13_C3. The sequence goes on from NZ_JAUBPT010000115.1 coordinate 9,577, forward strand.
AATCTAAAATCTAAAATCGAATGACCCCTCTAGCTGGGCCGGAAATGTTAGCTTTCATCCTGGCTGCGTCGCCTCATGTAAGCTGTTCGGCATTTAAAGGACTTGCGTAAGGTGCGTCAGCATCTAAGGTTTTCCGTTTCAGCGTAAGGGTTCGCTTCTGACGCACCCTACTAGCCTCGTTACTGGTTTAAATGCTCCACAGCTTAAAGGTATGGCTTGATATTTTTCCCTCCAGCATGATATCATCAGGATGCTCTATTTTGTTTGTTAATTTAGATGGGTTGTTAATAGAGAGTTTACTAAATGAACCGCAGAGAACGCAGAGACCACAGAGGGGAGAGAAAGAGCAAATTAGAATTTATTGATATGAGTATAATTTTCTATTAAACTGGAGCTATTGAAATGAGATTGTTAAAACCCTGGCGTTTATTTTTATTAGGTCTAGTTTTTGGGATGGCTGTAATTTTATCAAATTGCGGCCCTCCTTCAAACACGGTTAGCAATAATTCTCCAATTCCGACGACTCCTGCTGCGGTTCCGGCTGGGGCTTTAGTTTACGGTGCTGGTGGGCCGCCGGTCAATCTGGAACCGGGAAATATTACTGATGGCAATTCGGTGATTGTTATCGACCAAATTTACAATCGCTTGACTGATTTCAAACCGGGAACTGTGGAACTTGAGCCGAGTCTCGCTACTGCATGGTCAAGTTCTAAAGATGGTAAAACTTGGACTTTTAAGTTGCGTTCGGGGGTAAAGTTTCACGACGGTACGGATTTTGATGCGGAAGCTGTTAAGTTTAATGTGGAGCGCTGGTGGGATGCGAAAAATCCTAACGGTTTTCGAGAAGCGGGCAAGAATTATCCGATTTGGAAAGATTTTTTTGGCGGGTTTAAGGGAGAAAAAGATTCTTTAGTAAAAGATGTGGCGGTTGTTGATAAGTCTACAATTAAATTTGTTTTGAATCGACCTTTTGCTGCTTTTCCGTCGGCGATTGGGTCTGGTTATTTCGGGATGGCGAGTCCGGCGGCGGTGAAAAAAGCGGGTGCTAAATACGGCACTCCGGGGTCTCTGGCGGTGGGGACGGGGCCTTTTGTGTTTCAGGAATGGCGATCGGGCGATCGCATTGTTTTGGAGAAAAATCCGAATTATTGGAAAACTGGCACGCCAAAAGTCAATCAATTGGTAATTCGTTTTGTTGATGATCCGGCGGCGAGACTGGCTCAGTTGCGTTCGGGACAACTTGATTTTACTGTGGATTTAACACCGGATCAATTGAAAGAAGTTCAGGGAGATTCTAATTTAGAAGCTGTTGTGCGACCTTCTTTTAATGTCGGTTATTTAGGGTTAAATCCGAGTTACGAACCTTTGTCAAAACCCGAAGTCCGGCGGGCGATCGCCCAAACAATTAACAAGCCAGCAATAGTCCAAGCTTTCTGGGGAGAACTCGGAAAACATGATTCGCAATTTATCCCGCCTGCGCTGAATTGGGCGGCGTCCGATCAAGTTAAAGATTATGAATTTAACCCGCAGCAAGCTAAAGCAATGCTGGCGAAAGCCGGTTATCCGAACGGTTTTGATTTGGATTTGTGGTATATGCCGGTCAGCCGTCCCTATTTTCCCACGCCGAAGCCGATCGCTGAGGCTTTGGCGGCGGATTTGAGCGCGATCGGGATTCGGGTAAAATTGCTGACAAAGGATTGGTCTGCTTATTTAGCCGATCGGCTCAAACCTCCCGGCTTTCAAGCTTTTATGATGGGTTGGACAGGAGATTATGGCGATCCAGACAATTTTTATTATCCTCACTTCGGGCCGGGTTCGACGGCGGATTTGGGAAATTGGAAAAATCCGAAAGTTCTGGAACTTTTGGATCGGGGGAGGGCGAGTGGCGATAAAGCAGCTAGGGCGAAAATCTATGCGGAGGTTAGCGAGATTTTGCATGGGGAAGCTGTGCGTTTGCCGATCGTACATTCGCAGCCGCTTTTAGGGAAACGCAAGAATATTCAAGGTTGGATTCCGAGTCCTTTGGGGTCTGAGTCTTTTGAGGATGTTAGTAAGTCTTGAAAGCGGCGGGTTTTACCTGCATATATTGGTGTAGGGGCGGGTTTTACCAACTATATAGCCCTAATACCGACAATCTCAAAAACCCGCCCTCTTCACTTCGTGGTTCCCTAAAAAAGGGCGGGTTTATCTATATTTTTAGTCATGCCAAATATTGCTCATAAAAAAACCCCTACCAATCATATAATAATATGTGAAAAAGCCGCAAAATCCGAGCCGCTAGAATCTATATTAAAAACATGATTAATTATATTGTAAAACGTTGGCTGGGACTATTGCCCGTCCTTTTCGGAATAACTCTGCTAGTATTTATATTTTTGCATTTGATACCAGGAGACCCAGCTACAGTGCTTTTGGGAGAACGGGGAACTCCCGAACAGGTAGAAATTTTGAGATCCAAATTAGGTCTGAATCAGCCTTTGCCTGTGCAATATTTGGCATTCTTATGGAGTTTGCTGCGCTTGGATTTGGGAAATAGCATTATTAGCGGTATCCCCATAATTGATGAAATTAGAAGTCGCTGGCCTGCTACTTTTGAACTGTCTGTGGTGGCGATGTTGGTGGCACTTGTTATCGGAATTCCGGCGGGGATTTTGGCTGCTGTTCGGAAAAATAGCTGGCTGGACAATCTCGCAATGAGTGGTTCGTTAATTGGCGTATCTTTGCCGGTGTATTGGTTGGGATTGATGTTGATTTATTTGTTTGCTGTTTATCTGAAATGGCTACCTCCTAGCGGGCGCATTAGTGTAGATTTGGGGTTTGGTTTTAAGTCGATTACGGGTATTTATGTTTTGGATGCGTTGCTGAGATGGGATGTGGCGGCTTTGCGGGATGCGATCGCCCATTTAATCTTGCCAGCTTTGACTTTAGGAACTATTCCTCTGGCTATTATAGCTCGCATCACTCGTTCGGCGATGCTGGAAGTGCTTTCTCAAGATTACATCCGCACTGCAAGGGCTAAGGGATTGCCGGAATATTGGGTGATTTTGAAACACGCTTTGAAAAATGCGTTTTTGCCGATCGTCACAACTATCGGTTTGCAGTTCGGCACTCTTTTAGGGGGCGCTATTCTGACTGAAACGATTTTCTCGTGGCCGGGAATTGGTTCTTGGATTTATAGCGGTATTCTGACGCGGGATTACCCCATTGTCCAAGGAGGAGTTATTTTTGTGGCTGTAACTTTTGTACTGATTAATCTGGCGGTTGATATTTCCTATGCTTTTTTCGATCCGAGAATTCAGTACCGTTAATTAAAAGGAAATCAGACAAGAAATGCTTGTTTAACATCCGGCCGCAGCAGGTAGTAAATGCTAGCCACTGCAAAAGCCAGAGTTAAAAAATTGACTGCTGTACCGCCGCTGCCAAACATTTTGACAATTTGCGCGAGGGTGGCGATGATATGGACAATTAACGTTCCCGTCCAAGCCCAATTTTTGAGTTGAAACAAACCCCAAGTTAAGAGTAAGGAGAGGAGACCTAAAATAAAACTGAGTCCAGCAAAAATTGCAATGAAGCCGCCGATTACAGTGCCAACTTTTGCCCCACCGACAGCCGCACCGATACCGCCAAAAATGCCAGCAAAAAGTAATATGAACAAGCCGTCAAGCAGACTGAAAATGCCGCTAATTAGCTGCAAGATTGCCAAAACTGTAACACTTTGAGGGCGATTCATTGTTTTGATTTTCCATTTTTAACGGATTTGAAAAATATTTTAACCTGTTGTGGGCACAGGGCGGATATGTATTCAGAATTTACGCACCGCTACCCGTGAAACCGGGTTTATGAGAATAAGTGTGTCCATACTGTCTCGTTGCGAGATTCGCACTGGCAGATCCCGCAGCTATGGGCTCGCGAGTCCGCAATGACCGAGTTTAGTCGATCGCCCCCTGCCATATCCGCCTTTGTTGCTGCTGAGGAGCACGCCCCGATCTCCCAAAAATGATATTATTTATTAAAATATATTTTTATTTGCCAGCAGCCGGGAGCGATTTTGTTTAGATCCACCTCTTTTAGCTGAAAAAACTTAACATTTTTTAATAACTTGCAAAGATTAGCTATAATTGTTTACAGGTGCGGGTTGGGGAACTTTTTTGAAATCACCCGATCGGATGAGTCTGAAAGACGATGCCAAGCATCAGCAAAAATTTTACCTTAAAGGTAATCCTGAGATTAAATTAGGTGAGTCGGTATGATCGTTAGCCCTAAAAAGGAAACTGCTCAGGTCAAGGTGGAAGATACTCAGACTGTAGACACCAAGGCCGCAGAGACCAAAATTGCAGATAACAAAACGCCCCAAAAGCAGTCTCCGAAGAAACCCGCGCGCAAACCGCAGCGGTGGGCGATTGGCTTGGTTGCAGCCGGGTTGCTAGCTGTACCGACCACCATATATATAGCAAAAAGTCGATCGCAGCCGAAAGTAGATGCGATCGCCACTATGACAGTGCCGGTAGAAGCGCAAAACCTCACGGTGCGGATCACGTCGAGTGGCACGGTGCAGCCCGTACAGCGCGTGAATCTCAGCCCCAAAGGCTCCGGGCGCATAGCAGAATTATTTGTCGAACAGGGCGATCGAGTTGAAGCAGGACAAATCGTGGCCCGCATGGAAAGCCGCGATGTAGAAGCTCAACTAGCTCAAGCCAAGGCCCGCGAAGCCAGCGTGCGAGCTAAACTCGCCAAAATCGAAGCCGGGAATCGATCGGAAGACATCGCCAGCGCCCGAGCGCGCTTAGAGCAAGCCGAGGCCAGTCTCGCGCAAGTCCAAGCCGGCAGCCGCGTTGAAGAAGTTGCAGGAGCCAGAGCCCGCTTGCAGCAGACTCAAGCAGGCTTGCAGCGACTGCGAGCCGGCAGCCGCGTTGAAGAAGTCAGCCAAGGGCGAGCTCGTTTAGCCCAAGCTCAAGCTCGTTTAGCAGACGCTCAAACCGGCAGTGTCAAACAAGAAATTGCCCAAGCACAAACGCAAATTGACTCGAGTAAAGCCCAAGCCGAACTAACTGCTCAACGGGTGGAACGCAATCGGCCGCTAGTGGAAGAAGGTGCTCTGGCTAAAGATAAACTCGATGAATTAATTAAAGAAAATCGCACTGCCCAAGCTAAATTAATAGAATCCCAAAGACGCCTGCAACAACTGCAAGAAAGTCGGGAGTCGCAAATTCAGCAACTGCAAGCTGCTGTGCAAGTCGAGCAGCAAGCATTGAAGCAATTGCAAAACGGCACGCGATCGGAAGAAATTGCCAAAGGCGAAGCAGAAGTTGCCGAAGCTAAAAGCAAATTAGCGCAACTAGAAAACGGCAACCGTCCCGAAGAAATCGCCAAAGCAGAAGCAGCAGTTGCTGAAGCAAAAAGTCAATTTGCCGCACAAGAAAACGGTTCTCGACCGGAAGAAATAGCTCAAGCTAAAGCTGAATTAGCCGAAGCTCAAGCTCAAGTCCGCTTTCAAGAAGTGCAGTTAGAAGATACGAAAGTTCGCGCTCCTTTTGCTGGAATTATTACCCAAAGATACGCCATCCAAGGAGCTTTTGTAACTCCCGCAACTTCTGCCTCGGAAGCTACTTCGGCAACTTCGACATCGATTGTCGCTCTAGCTAGAGATGTGGAAGTTTTGGCGAAAGTCCCGGAGGCTGATATCAGTCAAATTAAACCGGGTCAAGTCGTTGAAATAGTGGCTGATGCTTATCCCGATAAAGTGTTTAAAGGTCGCGTTAAATTAATTGCACCGGAAGCGGTTAAGGAACGGGATGTGACCCTATTTCAAGTGCGAGTTGCCATTGATACGGGCAAAGAGTCGCTGCAATCGGGAATGAATGTAGATTTGAGATTTGTCGGTCAAAAGTTGAGCAATGCTTTAGTTGTGCCGACGGTGGCAATTGTGACTAATAAAGGTCAAACGGGTGTGCTGGTTCCTGACGAGAAACAACAGCCCAAGTTTAAGCCTGTTACGGTTGGATCGACTATTGGCAACAAGATTCAGATTTTAGAGGGTGCAAAAGCCGGCGATCGCGTTTTTACCGAACTTCCTCAAGGTAAAAAGCTGGAGGATATTATCAAGAATCAAAAGTAGGGCATAGGGCATAGGGCATAGGGCATGGGGCATGGGGCATGGGGCATGGGGCATGGGGCATGGGGCATTATTTATCTCGCTCGCTCTAGGGTGTTTTCTTTCCCCGGAGATCCCCCCTAACCCCCCTTAAGAAGGGGGGGACAAGAGCAGTCAAAGTCCCTCTTAAGAAGGGGGGACAACAGTATTCAAAGTCAACCCCTACTCCCCTTATTAAGGGGGATTTAGGGGGTTCTAAACTAGACTACAAGCGAGATTTATCAGTGGTTTAAATATTAAGTTGACACCAATAATCCCAATTCCCTAATCGAAAATCGAAAATCTAAAATCTAAAATCGAATTATGGATATTGTTGAAAGCGTCAAAATGGCTGTCACAACTTTGATGGCAAACAAGCTTCGCAGCAGCTTGACGATGTTAGGAATTATCATCGGCAATGCTTCGGTAATTTCTATGATCGGTATTGGGGAAGGAGCTCAAACATTTATCGAGGGACAAGTTAACTCTCTGGGTTCAAACTTGCTATTTATTATTCCCGGAAGTCCTGAAGCGCAAACCCGCCCAGTGATTCCGCCCCAGAATTTAGTAGTGGAAGATGCAGAGGCGATCGCATCTCAAGTTCCTTCTGTCCAAGAAGTCGCACCAACTCTCAATGACAGTCAACTCGTTACCTACCGCAACAAAAATGTCTCATCTTCTATTGTTGGAACTACGCCAGAGTTTCTGACAGTCAGAAGCTTTGATGTTGCCCAAGGTCGATTTTTAAACAAATTAGATTTAGAAAGACAAGAAAATGTGGTGGCTTTAGGATCGGAAGCCGCAGAACAATTGTTTGGCAATACACAGCCAATTGGTCAATACATTCGCATCAAAAACTCGACTTTTCAAGTGATTGGTGTCATGCAGGCGAAAGGCTCAAGTTTTGGAGACAATCAAGATATGAATGTTTATTTGCCGCTGACAACAATGGCAAATAGAATCGTGGGTCGCTCATCTCCCTACGGTACAAAAGTAACATTTATATCGGTGGCTATCAAAGATGAAACTATGATGCAAGCAGCCCAATTTCAAATAGAAAATCTGCTCAGGTTACGTCATAAAATTACTAAAGAAGATGATTTTACTGTTCGCAACCAGAAAGATTTGATGAATACTTTGGGCAGTATTACTGGTGCTTTGACGTTGATGTTGGCTTTCGTGGCGGCAATTTCGCTGTTTGTGGGCGGCATCGGGATTATGAATATCATGCTGGTTTCTGTTACCGAACGCACGAAGGAGATTGGATTGAGAAAGGCGATCGGAGCTTCTCAGCAAGATATTCTAATTCAGTTTATGATCGAGTCTGTGATTTTGTCAGCGGCAGGCGGGGCGATCGGCACTGGATTCGGTATCGGCGGCGTGCTTGTAGTAGCTGCTTTTACTCCCCTGCAAGCTAGTGTTTCCCCAATGGCGATCGCACTTGCAGTCGGTGTTTCCGGCAGTATCGGCTTATTTTTCGGCATTGTGCCTGCAAAACAAGCGGCTAAACTCGACCCGATTGTGGCATTAAGAAGTGCTTAAGAAGTCATTAGTCATTAGTCATTAGTCAGTAGTCATTAGTTATTTGTTGGTTTCCATTACCAATTACTAATTTCCGATGCCCGATGCCCGATGCCCGATTCCCAATTCCCGATGCCCGATGCCCAATTCCCCATTCCCAATTCCCAAATTATGAATTTTATTGAAAGCGTCAAAATGGCCGGTCAAACGCTACTAGCCAACAAAATTCGCAGCAGTTTAACAATGATTGGCATGATTGTCGGCAATGCCTCAGTAATTGCCATGATTGGAATTGGAGAAGGAGCTCAAAAATTTGTAGCAGGACAAGTTCAATCCCTGGGTACAAACGTATTAATCGTGAGGCCTGGAGTTCCCAACGCTAGGCGAAGTACCATCTCAAGTGCGCCTCAAACTCTCGTACTGCCAGATGCAAAGGCGATCGCAACTCAAGTCCCGTCGGTTCAAGGCGTCTCAGCAGAACTTAACAGTTCCGAAATTGTTCGCTACAGCAACAAAAATGTCTCATCTCTAATTTTCGGCACGATTCCAGAATTTCTCACAGTCAGAAGCTTTGAAATGGCAAAAGGGCGGTTTTTGACCGAACTAGATGTTAAGCAAAGTAACCAAGTTGTGGTTCTCGGTTCAGAATTGGCCGAGAAACTTTTTGGCAATACAAATCCCTTGGGCGAACAAGTGCGGATCAAAAATGTCAGCGTCAAAGTAATTGGAGTATTGGCGCCTAAAGGCACATCTTTTGGTACGAATTACGATAACTCGGCGGCTGTGCCGATCGCCACAATGGCCAATCGCATAGTCGGGCGCAAATCTCCCTACGGTTTGGCTGTCACCTCGATATTTATTTCAATTAAAGATGAATCGCAAATGGACGCGGCGCAATTTCAGGTGGAAAACCTGCTGAGATTGCGGCATAAAATTACTACCGAAGATGATTTTACAGTCAGAAATCAGAAAGATTTAATGGCAAGAATGGGGGCAATTTCCGGCGCTTTGACTCTGATGTTAACTGCTGTTGCCAGCATTTCCCTATTAGTCGGCGGCATTGGCATTATGAACATTATGCTTGTGTCCGTTAGCGAACGCACTCAGGAAATCGGGCTCAGAAAGGCGATCGGCGCATCCCAACAAGATATTTTATTTCAATTTATTGTCGAAGCTGTAATTTTATCCGCTGCCGGAGGGATAGTCGGTACTTGCGTCGGTGTCGGCGGTATCTTGCTTGTAGGTAATTTGACGCCCTTGCAAGCTGGAATATCACCCGTGGCGATCGCCCTTGCTGTCAGTGTATCCGGTGCAGTAGGCCTCTTCTTCGGCGTTGTCCCCGCCCGCCAAGCCGCCAAACTCGACCCGATCGCAGCTTTGAGGAGTGCTTAATAAATATCTACTTAGTCCGTTACACAATCCGCGCCTTTGATGCTGGTAAAAATTATCTTGCTCTAAATATTAAAATAAACTGTTTTTTTGTAAAAATTTAACAAACTTGTAGTATTTGAGGCAGTTTTAATAACTGTATTTTTACGCACATTCAGATCGCAAAACTTCATAAAAAGCCCGTTAAATATTAAAGATTCAATAAAGCTGTGTTGTGGTGTTTACTTCCCCGCCAGAAAGTTTAATACTATTAAATCAGGGGTAAACACACCTAAGCATCTACAGACGGTACGAACCTTTGCGCTTTAATCAAAATATCCAATAAATAAACATGGCATCCCTGACCCCTAGTTCTAACTTTGACTATCTCGAAGGAACTACCCAAGCAGACACATTTAACGCCTTGGATGGCAACGACATAATTTATGCCAACAGCGGAGACGACTCTCTCCAAGGCGATGGAGGCAAAGACAAAATCTGCGGCGACCTAGGCAACGATACGATTGTTGGCGGTGCAGACGACGACATCCTCTGGGGAGGCAAAGGCAGCGACCTAATTGCCGGGGATTCCGGCAACGATATTATCTACGCGGGCGCCGGTAGCGATACCGTGAGCGGCGGCACAGGCGATGATATATTTGCCATTGCTAAAGGCAGCGGTGGCCCAACTGTAGCCACAGCCGACTACATCGCCGACTTCGGCAACGGCAATGACAAAATTCGATTGCTAAACGGCCTCAGCTTTGAAGATTTAAACATCCAGCAAGGCACCGGCACCAACAGCAACAGCACCGTAATTCAAGATAAACTCACGGGCGAGTATTTAGTAGTATTGCAAGGAGTCAACAGCAACACAATCAACCGCGACCAATTCACAAATCAGCTATCGGGAAACCCTGTCATTGAGTGGAACGGAGTCACGCTGAATGCAGTGCGGACAGCCAGCACCGCGCCTCCCCTCGCCTCCCGCAACATGGCAATGGTTCACGCAGCCATTTACGATGCTGTTAACTCCGTCAGCAAAAAATACAGCCCTTACCAGGTCAACATAGATGCACCAGCAGGCACATCAGCAGAAGCTGCCACTGCCGCAGCCGCCCACCGCGTCTTAGTAAACCTCTACCCAGCGCAAGCAGCCACATTCAACGAAGTATACGCATCGTCTCTAGCTAAAATTACCGATGGCAAAGCAAAACAAGACGGCATCGCCCTCGGACAGCAAGTTGCCGACCAAATTATCAGTTCGCGGAGTACAGACGGCATCACGAAAGTAGTGCCGTACACCCCCAAAACCGACCTCGGTAGTTGGGTGCCGACTCCCCCCGCCCTTGCCGCCGCGCTGGCGCCACAGTGGGGACAAGTTACTCCCTTTGCCATAACTAGCGGTTCTCAGTTCCGCCCCGCTGGCCCGCCCGCCCTTGACAGCGCCAAGTACGCAGAGGAAGTTAACTACGTCAAAGAAATCGGCAAAAGTGACAGCCTCACGCGCACCCCAGACCAAACAGTCATCGCCAAATTCTGGGCCAACGGCGCTGGGACGTTTACGCCTCCGGGCCACTGGAACCAAATCGCCGAAGAAACAGCGACTCTCACGGGCCAATCCTTAGAAGATAGCGCCCGCTTGTTCGCCCTGCTGAATATTGCTCTCGCCGATGCAGCTATTAGCTGCTGGGATGCCAAGTATGAGTACAACTCCTGGCGGCCGGTGACAGCTATCCGCCAAGCTGACACAGACAACAATCCCGACACGACAGCCGACGCCCAGTGGACGCCGCTGCTAACTACTCCGCCGTTCCCTGAGTACACGTCGGGCCACAGTACCTTTAGCGGTGCCGCAGATCCTGTTATGAGTTCTGTCTTTGGTTCGGATTACGGCTTTGCCGATCGGGGAGACAGAAGTGTCAACACTTTGCGAACCTATAAAAACTTCAGTGAAGCGGCCGACGAATCGGGCATGAGTCGCCTTTACGGAGGCATTCATTTCATGAGTGCTAACGTAAATGGCTTGAGTGCGGGTAGAAATGTGGGGAACTATGTTGTCCAGAATTTCTTAACAGCCTAGGAAAGTTGGGACGGGTTTAAGAGATTGCTGAGATGTTGCACCATTTTCAATAATCTTTTTAGGAACAGGCAAGATGCCTGTTCCACAAAGAGTTGATTTCTTGTGGAACAGGCATCTTGCCTGTTCCTAATTATTCGAGCAATTCTACAGTGCCGAGATACCCGTCTACTCGGACTTTTTGACCGTCTCGCAAGCGAGTTGTAGCTTCAGCAATATTCATAACTGCGGGAATTTTGTACTCGCGAGCGATTATTGCTCCGTGAGATAATTGGCCGCCAACTTCGGCGATAATTGCTGTTGCTCCTAATAGCAGCGGCGCCCAACCTGCATCGGTGTAAGGAACTACTGCGATCGCATTTTCTCCTAAATCCGTGCTCGCGGTGCGGCAAATCTTCACAAAGCCTTCGACACGGCCAATACTTGCTGGAATTCCCTGCATGATATTAGTTTCTGATGTTGGGGAGTCGATCGCCCTTGTCTGAGAATTGGGCAGCAAATTGCCGTAGACCACGGGGGGAATCGGGCGATCGCGATCGGCTACCAGGCGATCGCGCCTTTGGCTAATTGTATCCTTAAACCAAACACTCGCACCGCTACGAATCCACTGCTGAATTTCCCCAAATTCCAGATAAAAAATATCCCCCCTTTCCTGAAACACCTGCATTGCCAAGCCGCAAGCTTCAATCTCCAAAAAAGTCCAGCGCAGGTGAGCCAACAACCGCGCGTAAATTTCGCTAATTTCGTTTTTGACAAGCGCTCTTTCTTGACATTTATCTAATCGCCACTTCTGCGAAAAACTCAATCCTATTTCACGTTTTTCAACTAAATTAGTTTCGGCTTTTTGAGCCATAGTTATTAGCAACTTTTGATAAACTTCCGGTTGTTCTCGCCAAGTAGGAACAGCAATATCCGTTCCCACCTCGCTCAAATATCCGTAAGTATCAAGCCACTTTTCAAAGTCTGCTTGTAAAGCCGGAGTTTCCGCAAATGTCTGTGCTAAATGTGCGAATGAAACAGTTTCGTCATGCTGCGAAACAGCAGCTTGTCGCAATTTCTGAGCCAACTGCTGTAAAGCTCGCACCGAAGCAATTTCAGGAGCGCTGTCATTAGCCAGCCAGTCATCATCAACGCGAAAAATTGCCTTGCGAATAGCCAGCCCGATCGGCCCTAATATATTGTAATAAGTAATCGGTTTCAGCCACTCCTGAATTTGCTCCGCTCTCTCTAACAATTCCGTTAAATATTGGTAATCGGGCATTGGGAATTGGGAATTGGGCATTGGGCATTGGGCATTGGGCATTGGGCATTGGGCATTGGGCATTAATATTCCTTTTGACTCATCCTCCATAATTAATCCGTGTATCCGTGTCAAAACCCCTGTCGTGCCTGCCTTCTCCAAGCTTTGCAGTGCCGGGAGGAAAATAGAAGTACGATCGACCTTAAATTCTGCATTGAGCGCCCTCTCTCGCTGCACCAGACGCCACAAACCAGGCAAATTCGGCAAAATCGTCCCCAAAGGCGGCTTGCCCATCTTTTGCCCTCTGAGCAAAAATTCCAAACCCTGTTCCGGCAATCCCATCATCCGAAAAATTTCGCCCAACAAAGTGGCATTAAAATAGGCGTGAGAACCCAGCAAAGTTGCCGTTTCGTTAAAATTTAAATTGCTGGCGCGATCGCCCAAAACCACCTGAAAAATCTCTCCCCAAACCCCGCAAGTCAGCGGGCGATTAATCGACCAAGTTAGGGGGCGAATTGCACCGGGAATCACTTCGGCTGCAATAGTGCGCGTCCAAAAAGGCTGCAAATTAGTAATTGGGCGGGTTTGCAAAATCCAAACTTTTTCCCCGTCCCAACTCCACTCAATATCCTGCGGGATTCCGTGAAAAAATGCTTCTATCGCTTGGGCTTGTTTCACCAATTCTGCTAAAATCGATTGAGCAATAATTGAATTACTTTGAAGTTCAGTTAATTGTTTTTCTAAGGATTCAGGTTGACTAAAATCAATTTCTAAATGAACCGGAGTAGATTGTCCGCCGACAACAGATTCAGCCCCTCCCGGTAAAGCTTCAATAATAATCTGGGAACCGCCATCTAAAGGATTGCGGCTGAACATGACTCCCGCAAATTCGCTGTCAATATAAGGCTGAATTAATACAGCCATTTGGGTATCGGGGAGTTGTCGTTGGCGGCGGTAAGCAACAGCTTCGTCAGTCCAATAAGACTGGCGGCAGCGATTAATTGCATCCAGCAATTCTGCTTCAGTGAAAACAGGGCCAATAGTTTGATATTGTCCGGCGGCAGAACTCGTATCGCCATCTTCTCCTGCTGCAGAAGAACGGACAATCATTCGATTTTGGATTTTGGATTTTAGATTTTGAATGAAAGCATTGGGAATTGACAAGTCATCACTATTTCCTCGATGCCCGATGCCCGATGCCCGATGCCCGATGCCCGATTCTTGTGATAATATCCAACCAGCAGGTACATTAAACCCGGCTCGTTTTATTTGAGACAATTTAGCCGCTTTATCGCCACAGATTGCAGCATCTAACGAGTCGTCAAGAGAAAACAATTGCTCTGATTTAGATAAAGCCATATCATCACCCTGACGAAGACTAATTGTGAAGAGTAAAAAGGCTAATCCTGCTGCTGCTAAAAATTCGGGCATTGATTGTCGCCACACCCAAACCCAGATTGGGGTACACAGACACCCGCAACGGGAAGCAAAGAGTCTCGCCCGATCGCCCTCACCCCACCACCGCTGTGCCAAACCCCACACCAGCAGCCCCCAAATGCCCGATGATACCGCCACCGGTGGCGAAAATACCAAAAGACCCCAGACAGCGTTGGTTACGCCTCCACCTCGGGCGATCGCATATCTGCCCGCAACTAGAGGAATTAACAGGGCGATCGCGAGCGCAGGTGCATCCGGGAAGCAAAATCGCCCCGCCAAAACCGGCAAAATACCCCTGGCAATTTCCGCCAACACCGCAGCAATTCCCGCTAATTTCCCGCCGTGAATGAAAGCAGCCGACACGCCCACATTCCCCGTGCCCAGGGCCCTCAAATCTCGGCGGCTAAACCCTCGCACCGCCCATCCCGTTAGCGGTAAAGCACCCAGGCTGAAACTCGCAGCCAACAGCAATGCTATTGTCGGCAACGGCATAAAATCTGCTCTCCTATTTTCAACCTCTAAACATTATGACGGCAATTATGTCAATTTTTCTGTCTTCCGATATATCAACCACACGGCATTAGCACTTAAGATAATGTAAAAGTAGAGTAGATAAGGATTTAGCCTAATGATAGATATCAGCTTGACCACTTCCCTGGCAGTTCTTGTTGCACCCATCAAGCCAGTAATGATTGAGCTGCTGATGCAGCAGCCAGTGCCGGAATCAAGTGTCAGCTTGAGCACTCCAATATTAGTTCTTGTTGCTGGCTTTATTGCCGCAGTTACGATCGGCTCGATCGCCTGGTACAACTCCAAGCGCCCACCCGGTTGGGAAGCCAAAGAACGCCCTGATTTTGTACCGAAAGTTGATAAAGACGATTTGATTGCTGAAGTTTCTGAGTCAAAGAAAAAATAGAATAAAGCTGTTTTAGCTCGGAAAAAGCTTTGAGAGGAATAGGAATTACCCTTGCAGATCGCTCCGGTAGGGTGCGCCTTGGCGCGCCTTACGCTATTTAGAAAGGCTTTGACTGAATAGTTTTAATGGACCGAAAGCACTAAGGTCAATAAAGGGAGCGCTCATCCCGCGATCGATCGCTTTCTTTACATTGATGCAAGATATCATTAGATAGATTTAATCATAGAAATTTAGAAGTTGACTACAGCTTGGAAGTTCTCTTGAGATTCAGCCTCTTTTGGGGGGCTGGGTTTGAGATATATCACCACTTTTTCGTAAATTTGACCGAAAGCATCCAAGATACAAGCCTCCGGATTAATGTGTGGAGAGATAAGAACCTGTATGCGATAAATAAGCCCCCGAATTTATCCGTGGGGTCAATGCTTCAATTCTTTAATCTAAAATCTAAAATCTAAAATCAATTGACTGTTAAGGCGATCGCCCCGCCGACAATTTTCCCGTTTCATGTCATCAGTTTATTGTTTTGAGGTATTGGCGATCGATCTCAACCAATGTGGCTGCTTGAGGCCTTGACTCTGTTTCTACGCCTAATTCCGTCCGCTTCACAACCAACAGCGTAATATCATCAAACACTTTTTGAGTGCTAATATGTCGCCGCACATCGTCAATCACCGCTTGCTTGATTTCCCCAGCCGATAAATGCCAGTTTTTGCTAAGGACTTCACACATGGCCTCCACGCCATATTGTTTTTTCTTAATGTCTTTTGCTTCGGGAATACCATCGGTATATAGCACGATACCATCTCCTAGCTGTAGCTCCATTGAAATATGACTGATGAACTCAGCAATGTCATCGTCAAGGGCAATGGGAAAACCTAAATCCATCGTATCGATACGTTCTACCTGTCCACCGTTTCGCACAATAATTGTTTCTTCATGCTGACCGCTAATGCTGACGAGTCCTTGGGAGTAATTTAAAATCCCTAGGGTGAGGCTTTTGTGAGATTTCATGCGCTGCACGTTTTTGTAAAGAGTGCGGTTGAGCGCATTTAGGAACCGAACCGGGTCTACTTCACGTATCTCCTTGAGGGTACGAACGGCGGTTTGCGCCATCAGCATCAAGATGGCACTTTCAAGTCCATGCCCCGTGACATCGCCGATGCCCAGAGTGACAACGCCATCAGTGTTTAAGACATCATAGTAGTCGCCGCCGACTTCATCGGCGGCCTCCATGTATGCGGCAATATCGAGTCCTTCAATTTTCAGTTCCTCAGCAGTTGGCAGAATCATTTGCTGCATCTGACGCACGATATCCAATTCCGCACCCATGCGGAGATTGTCTTCCTTGAGTCTCTCGTTGAGGGCAATGATTTCTTCGTTAGCGGTTCCTAGTTCTGCGGTGCGTTCTTTAACTTTATCTTCTAGGGTTTCAAAGGCTTCTTGCAGTTGTCGTGCCATGCTGTTAAAAGACTTAGCGAGTTCCCCAATTTCATCATCCCGCTGGTTCTCTGTGGTACTAAAATCACCATTAGTAAGTTTTTGCGTTGCATACATTAATTGGCTTATAGGAGCAGCAACTTTGTCACGCAGAACATAAAACAATATGATCACTTCAATAAGCAGCGAAATAAATCCTATTATCAGCACAAAGCGAGCAGCTTCTCTGGCTGATTTCGTCACAATTGCTTTTGGTAAAACCGTCACTAAATACCAATCTGGCTCATCTAACTTTGCTACAGCTAGGAATTCATTGTCTTGAAAATTGTCAATAATAACTTGGTTGAGCGGTCGTTTTTTGACCTGTTCAAATATTCGTTGTAGATGGCGATCGTCAGACTTCAAGATATTGAACAACCCCCCTTCTTTGTGAATCTGCTCCATTTTCTCCGGGTGAGCTACTAGCCGCCCATCGGCTCGAAAAATCATGTTGTATGTGCCTTTCAGTCCTTCATTAATAGTCCGTTTCTGTAAATCATCTATTAAAATATCATGCCCGATTGTAGCAATATGCTTGCCATCTACATCTAATGGTGTCACACAGGATGC
>NZ_JAUBPT010000116.1:0-25817 GCF_036700905.1 Microcoleus sp. S13_C3
TTATCCTTCGGCGTCATAGTTTCCGAAAGCGTGGTGAAGTCGCGAATGTCGGAAAACAACACCGACATTTCTAACTGCACTTGGTCGCCCAATTCCACATCAATAATGCTTGATTTATCTAAAAACTGGAGGAACTGATTGGGAACGAAGCGCTCGTAAGCTTGGTTGAGTAGAAACTGTTCAGCGGTAAATCTGATTCGCTCTGTTTCGGCTTTTTTACGCTCCGTGATATCTTGAAAGGCTACAATTGCATAAGCAATGTTGTCCTTTTCATCATAGATGGGAGTACCCCAAGCCTCGATCGGAATAATCTTGTTGCCTTGGTGGATTTCCATATCGTCAGCGGTGGCACTTTCGCCCCTCAACGCTCGCACAATCGGCAAGTCAGCAAAGGGATATTCCTGCTCGGTTCCAGCTTGATAGATTTGATAAACGTCTGGTATTTGCTCGCTGGTAACTTGAGGAATAACTCCTTTACCTAATAATTGAATAGCAACGCGATTACTATAGTAAGGTTTGCCAGAAGCATCCAGCACTGACACCCCGACTGGAATTGCTTCTAAGAATTGAGTGAGCCTGTTCTCACTTTCGCGGACTTCTGTATAGAGTTTAGAATTTTGAATCGAGATAGCTGCCTGTCCTGATAACACTTTTAATAGTTCCACTCTTTCAGGGGTAAAAGCTCCGGCTGTGAGATTGTTTTCTAGGTAAACAATACTGACGATTTGAGATTGGTTAATCAGCGGTACACATAAAATTGATTTGGGCTGATGCTTTTGAATGTAGGGGTCGTTGGTAAATTGTCCCTCTCGGACAGCATCATCTAGTACCACGCTTTCTTGAGTGCGGGCCACATAATTGACAATTGCGGAGGAAAGTTCCTGACAATTTTCCACTGAGATTGACTGCAACACGGTAACTTTTTCATAATTTATTGTCCCTTCAGCTTCAATTAACAGTTTTCCCTGAGTTGACAAAATCAGATATCCTCTTTGCGCCCCTGCATTTTCCATCAAAATTTTCATCAAGCTAGACATTAACTTATCTAGCAATATTTCCCCAGAAATCGCCTGATAAGCTTTCATTACTGTGGTGATATCTAAGTTATTAGCCGAGCCAGTGGTGGTCACTGTTGCGGTAGTTTTAGTGTTTTTATTTCCCGGTTGAATTGGTTTCAATAACTGAGGATATCGCGTTTGTAAATCTGTTACCTTAGCAGTGGCTCCCCATTGGACATAACAATAATACGCCTCAATCATGTAGAGTTGGGCAAATTTTTCTTTACCCCATTCTAGGTAAAATTTGGCTGCGAGTTCGTTGGCAAGGGCTTCTTCGTTGAGAAATTGATTTTCTTTAGCGAGGGAGATGGCGCGATCGTACATTTCAATAGCCTCAGCTTTATTGCCCAAAACGCGATAGCGTTCTGCCTCAACCAAATACCATTTATGTAGATGATTCATGGGAGCATTTTGTGCCCCTTGATGCAGATTAGTTTGATAAATTTCCACTTGGACGAGAATTTCAGTTTGTTCAATTTCTGGCTGTGTGGAGAACAGTGCCAGGTGTGTCAGTGCTGCATAAAAATGAAAAATAGGAGTAAAAACCATTCCCGATACTGCCATTAAATACTGCTTGGCTTGAGCAATGTGGTTTAGGGCAGCAGGGTAATTGCCAAAAACGTAGGCCAGTAGCAGTTTATAGATGTAGGCTATAGCGATACCATTGAGGTCATAGTCCTGATAATGCTTAGGAAGCATACTCGTTTCATCGTAGGCAGTTCCAATTAAGCAGTCCTGCCGACTTATCGTTTCCCTTAAGTTCTGCATCATCTGCCGCGTCATATCCAAATAAGTCTGGGCAGAACATTGCTTTACCTGCGCCATGACAGCGCTGTAATCTGCTATTTCTGGTTCCCAATTGTCTAGTTCTACCCCACCGAAAAAGTTGGCATAAAAGTATAGACTTATGTTGTAGCCAGCGTGTAGAAAATCACCAGTTTCCATGCCAGCCGTAAAGCCATCTTTTAGCGTAGGTATCGTTGCCCTCAAAGATTCTTGGTAATGCTGAATAAAGCCCCCAAACATAACTAAAATGGTGGACTTGAATTCCCGCATATTAAATTGTTCGAGCAATGAGAGCGCTAATTTGCCAAAGGCATGACCAGTTTCTACTTCTCCCAAAAAAGCACACAACACCATACCGTGAATTGCATATCCCACGCTTGATGCGGGTGCATTCCCAAAGGAGAGCGATAAACTTACCATCGTGGAGCTAAGTAGGGGCATCGAACTCGGCATTCCTATAAAGATGGAAGCATATAACGTTCCTAATAATGGCATGGCAGCCTGAGCCTTGGCATCAGTTATCACAGGCAAGTCAACCAGTTGTTCCACCCTTCTTCCCTGGAGTTGACTGGCAACGGTTTGTAGCGCCTTGCCAATCTTGGCTTCGTCAGGTTCGGTAGGGAGTTCAACCCCCAGTTGCAAGAGTGCATCTCTGCCCACTGCGATCGCCTCCAACAGCTTGCCCTGGGCTGTCTGGGCGACAATTGAAATTTCGTAAATTTTAACTTTGTCTAAAATCGTCTTAGCTTCTTGCAACACCTGTGCTGCCATCTGTTCCATGTTTTCAAGGTCAGCATTCAAATAGGCGGCTTCGGCAGCAGCAACATAGAGATTCAGGGTCAACTCATACTGACTTTGCCAGCAGTTGGCCCTCAGTAGCTCAATCCCTGTTTGCAGATACACCGTTGCGGCAGAGTAAGCGGTAGAACTTCTTGCCTTACGTCCGGCTTTTAAGTTGAGTTGGGCTAAGGCTTCGCGTTCATTCGAGCTAGTGATTAACTCAATTCCTAAATTCAAATGCCCCACAATATCAAAGAGTTTTTCCTCTGTTTCGCTCTCGGAGGAATTTTGTAGAAGCAATTGTCCTATTTTGAGATGAGCGGCTTGTTTTTGGTCGTTGGGAATCAATGAATAAGCAGCTTGTTGCACGCGATCGTGCAGGAAGCGATAAGTTGGATTGGTAATAGACTCAGTATTGGATTGAGCATCTGTTGGAATGAAGCATTTATAGCCTTCTGTAATGGGTAAAATGAGTCCTTCTTGCAAGGCTTTCCATAGTGCTGATGCCGTTTGTTCGGGTAATTCTTCGTTGACTATTGCCAATGTATCTAAATCAAACTGCGCCCCAATGCAGGCCGCAAGTTTGAGAACCTCCTGAGTAATGGCCGGCAACTTCTGCAATTGCGCCGCCATAAACTCCACCACATCCGAGGCGTGGGTAAGTCTAGCTTGAGCAATATCGCACTGCCACCCCCCTTGTACCCCCCTCTGTCCCCCCTTGGTAAGGGGGGATGAAAGGGGGGTGGGGGATTGAGGGGGGTTAAAAATAATTTGACCATCTTCATGCAACGCCTTGAGGAATTGAGTCGAGAAAAATGGATTACCTTTGGTTTTTTGATAAACCAATTCTGTCAAAGGTTGAGCAAAGGATAAATTACAAATCAGCGTATCTGCTACCAACTGATTGATATCTGCTAAACTCAACGGTTGCAGGGTAATAGTATTCACCACTGCCCCATACTTAATAATTTCATCCACCGTCAACATAAACGGATGTGCAGCGGACACCTCATTATCCCGATAAGCACCCAACACCAACAGATGCCCTCTATCCTGCATTAACACTTGTAGCAACTTCAGGGATGCCGAATCCGCCCACTGTAAATCATCTAAAAATATCACTAATGGATGTGAGGCAGTAGTAAATACTTGCACAAACTTTTGCATCAGCAAATTAAAGCGATTTTGGGCGGCAGTCCCCGACAGTTCTAGTGCAGGACTTTGAGCGCCAATGATGTGTTCTAATTCAGGAATTACGTCAATCAAGACTTGCCCACTCTCGCCTACTGCGGTGAGAATCACGGTTTTCCATCTGTGTAACTGAGCGTCACTTTCTGATAATAATTGTCCCATCAATTCCCGAAATGCTTGTACAAATGCACTGAAAGGAATATTGCGCTGGAATTGGTCGTATTTGCCTTTGATAAAATAGCCCCGCTGTCTGGCGATCGGCTTATGGACTTCGTTCACTACTGCGGTTTTACCAATCCCAGAAAAGCCAGCTACTAGCATCATTTCGGCGCTACCTGTACTGACTCGTTCAAAGGCTGATAATAGAGAAAACACTTCAGTTTCCCTGCCGTATAACTTTTCGGGAATCAGGAAACGGTCGGTAATATCCCGCGTTCCCAAGGTAAACGTCTCAATATTACCTGTCGCTTGCAATTGAAAAAGACAAGTTTCTAAATCCTGCTTGATTCCCACGGAACTTAGATAGCGGTTTTCGGCATTCTTCGCCATCAGCTTGCTGACAATTTGAGACACAATTAGGGGAATTTCTGGCTCGATTTCGTGGGGAGGAACTGGCTGTCTAGCAATGTGGCAGTGAACTATCTCTAAAGCATCTTTTGTCTCAAAAGGCAATTTTCCTGTCAGCAATTCGTAGAAGGTGACGCCGAGGGAGTAAAAGTCAGTACGGTAATCGAGAGTGCGATTCATCCTGCCAGTTTGTTCCGGCGAGATGTAAGCGAGAGTTCCTTCAAGAACGTCGGGGTTTTTCAGGGTTGGCGTTTCTCGCGTTAGCTGAGTAGAAATACCAAAGTCGATAATTTTTAATTGTTTCGTTTCCGGGTTGTAAACAATATTTGAGGGGTTAATATCTTTGTGGATGATGTTGGCGCTGTGAATTTGCCCTAAAATTTCTGTAGTTGCGATCGCAATTTGTAAAAATTCCTCCAGAGTAAACTTTCGCTGCTGCATCCAAATTGTCAAGGATTCCCCGCCAAAGTCCTCCACAAACATCACGAGGCTGTTTTGGTATTTTTGCAAGTCATAGACTCGCACAACTCCAGCCTCTTTCAACTCTTGGGTGATGCGGTATTCGGTGCGGTAGCGCACCAATTCTTGAGGTGTGGGGTAGTTTTCTTTGAGCAGTTTGAGGATAATTGGCTCTTTATCTGCTTCCCGAATCGCCCGGTAAACCAGAGAGTTGACACTTTCGTAAAGCAGCGTCTGGACGGCAACGCCTGGAATAGAGAGCATATTGATTTTTTTGGTAAAAATTAAAGCTAACTCAAAACGCACCAGCTTTCTGTATACAATAGCGCCTTAGAAACGAAAAATTTTTGTTTTTGTAACAAATGTTTAGTTTTTCCGGTAACAGCCTGCAAATACTTTGGGGTAGCCCCGATTGCGATCGCCTAGTTGGTAGGGTGTCTCAGCAGTCGATCGCACTTTTGCTTTGATTGTCAGGTATATAGCAATCCTCCCATCATTTGTGAATTTCTTACTCCCTCCCCGCGAGTTCGGGGAGGGTTGGGGTGGGGTAAAAAATTTAGGATTCCTGCAAGGATAGCTATAGCAACCGCTTAATTTAGATTGTGTAGCCTGTCTTTGATTTTTGTGCGAGTCAACAATGCAGACTCACAGCGTTCCCAGTACATTTTAGCAACGCGATCGCCCGGATTCTGACGCCAACACTCATCAAAAAGCCGCGCCGCTTCAAATAACTTCCCTCCCGAGTAAAGTGCCCTAGCTTCTGCAAACAATTCCAGCCTAGCTAACTTGCCATCTTTAATTGCTAGCGGGTCAGCATCAAACACCTCATAAATCGTCACAGCTTCGGATTTTCCCTTGACTTTTACCGTATCGATAGTGCGGATTGCATACTGGGATGGATTTTTCAGGCGCGTATAAGTTGGCTGGGTAATTAATAGCGCCACCCCATAATTTTTTGTCAAACTTTCTACGCGAGAAGCTAAATTCACCGCATCGCTGATTACCGTCCCGTCCATGCGATTTGGTCCTCCCACAGTTCCCAGCATCAAAGAACCCGTATTAATCCCAATCCCAATCTGAATAGGTGAATAGCCCGAATTAGCGCGAATTTGATTGTATTCAACGAGACGGTGTAGCATAGCAATTCCCGCTTTCACCGCATTATCCGCCTCACCGCTAAATAGCGCCATAATCGCATCGCCAATATATTTGTCGATAAACCCCTTATTTTCATTAATAATTGGTTCCATGCGATAAAGATAAGAATTAATAAATTTGAAATTCTCCTCCGGCGTCATAGTTTCCGAAAGCGTGGTGAAGTCGCGAATGTCGGAAAACAACACCGACATTTCTAACTGCACTTGGTCGCCCAATTCCACATCAATAATACTTGATTTCCCTAGAAACTGGAGGAATTGATGGGGAATAAATCGCTCGTAAGCTTTGTTTAGTTGAGCCAGCCTGCTTTCATTTTGGCGTACTTCTGTATAAAGCTTAGAATTTTGAATTGAGATCGCCGCTTGTCCAGATAAAACTTTTAATATTTCCACTCTTTCTGGGGTAAAAGCTCCCGCTGTCAAATTATTTTCTAGGTAAACAATACTAATGATTTGAGATTGGTTAATTAGCGGCACACATAAAATTGATTTGGGCTGATGCTTTCGGATGTGGGCGTCGTTGGTAAATTGTCCCGATCGCGCAGCATCATCTAGTACCACGCTTTCTTGAGTTCGACTCACATAATTGACAATTGCGGAGGAAAGTTCTTGACAGGTTCCAACGGGGATTGACTGCAACACGGTGACGAGTTCGTCATCGATTTTCCCTTCAGCTTCAATGAACAGTTGTCCTTGGCTTAACAAAATCAGATAGCCTCGTTGCGCCCCTGCATTTTCCATCAAAATTTTCATCAAGCTAGACAGTAGCTTATCTAGCATAATTTCTCCAGAAATCGCCTGAGAAGCCTTCATGACTGCGGTGATATCTAGGTGATTACCCGAACCAGTCGTTGTCATTGCTACGGTAGTTTGAGTGTTTTTCCTTCCCGGTTGAGTTACCGCGAATAAGTGGGGATATCGCGTTTCTAAATCCGTTACCTTAGCAGTGGCTCCCCATTCAACATAACAATAATACGCCTCAAATATGTAGGCTTGAGCAACTTTTGTTTTGCCCCATTCCCCATAGAATTTGGCTGCTAGTTCGTTGCCTAGGGCTTCGTCATTAACATATTTGTTTTGTTTGGCTCCAGCAATGGCGCGATCGTACATTTCAATCGCCTCGGCTTTATTGCCCAACACCCGTTGCCGTTCTGCTTCCACTAAATACCATTTATGCAGATAATTCATCGGAGCATTTTGCGCCCACTGTTGCAGCGTGCTTTGATGGGTTTCCACTAAGGCAATAATTTCAGTTTGCTCATGCTCAATTGCTGGCTGTGCGGGAAAAAGTGCCAGGTGCGTCAGGGCTGCATAAAAATGAAAAATTGGAACAAAAGCCGATCCAGATACTCCCATCAAATACTGTTTCACTTGGGAAATGTGGTCTAGGGCAGCCGTGTAATTGCCATAGCAGTAAGCAAGCAGCAGTTTGAAGATGCAGGCACAGGCGATCGCCGTGAATTCATTATCCTGATAGTGCTTGGGAATCATCACCGTTTCATCGTAGGCAGATCCTATTAACAAATCCGGCCGAATATGGCTTTCCCTAAAGTTTTGCACCGTCTGCTGAATCATATCTAAATAAACCCCAGCAGAATATTGTTTCAACTGCGCCATGACATCCCTGTAACTTGCTATTTCTGGTTCCCAAGTGTCTAGTTCTACACCAGCGAATAAATGAGTATAAAAGCAAATATATATGTTGTAGCCAGCGTCTACAAAGTCGCCGGTTTCCATACCTAACCTATAGCCATCTTTCAGCGTCGGTATCGTTGCCAAGAGAGATTCTTGGCGATGCTGAATCCAACCACCAAACAAAAGTAGAACTGTGGACTTGAATTCGGGTACATTCAACCTATCCAGCAATGAAAGTGCCAATTGCCCAAAGCTATAGCCTGTTTCCACCTCTTGTAAAAAGGCACACAACACCATGCCGTGCATCGCATAACCCACCGTCGATGCAGGTGCATTCCCAAATTGAAGCGATAAACTCACCATCGTCGAACTCAGCAGGGGCAGCAAACCGGGCATTCCCTGGAAAATGGGTGGAAACAACATACCAGACAGTTGCATAGCTGCCTGAGTCTGTGGATTTGTCATCACAGGTAGGTCAATTAATTCCTCAATCTTTCTACCGCTTATTTGGCCCGCAAGGGCTTGTAGCGCTTTGCCAATCAAGGCTTCATCAGGTTCGGCAGGGAGTTCAATCCCCAATAGTAAGAGTGCCTCTCTTGCTACTGCGATCGTTTCTAACACCTTGCTATGGGCTGTCTGAGCGGCAATTTTAATTTCGTAAATTTTAACTCTATCTAAAATTGTTTGGGCTTCTTGCAAAACCAGTGCTGCCATCTGTTCCATACCATCAAACTCACCATTCAAATAGGCAATTTCAGCAGCAGCAACATAGAGATTTAGTGTCAATTCATATTGAGTTTGCCAGCAATGAGGTGTCAGTAGATCAATTCCCGTTTGTAGATATATATTTGCGGCTGCGTAGGCGGTAGAATTTCTAGCCTTACGTCCAGCTTCTAAGTTGAGTTGGGCTAAGGATGAGCGTTCACTTAATTGATTGATTAACTCAATTCCTTGATTTAAATGCCCCACAAGATCAAAGATTTTTTCTTCTGTTTCTATCTCCGAAGAACTTTGTAGCAGTAACTGTCCGATTTTCAGATGAGTGGCTTGTTTTTGGTCGTCGGGAATCAATGAATAAGCCGCTTGCTGGACGCGATCGTGCAGGAACTTATAAGTGGGATTAGGAACAGACTGATTGGGGGATTGAGCATCGGCTTGAATGAAGTTATAGCCTTCTGAAATCACTAAAATGAGTCCTTCTTGCAAGGCTTTCCACAGCGCTGATTCCGTTTGTTCTGGTAATTCTTCGCTGACTACTGCCAATGTATCTAAATCAAACTGCGCCCCAATGCAAGCCGCCAGTTTGAGAACATCCTGAGTTTCGGCAGGCAACTTTTGCAATTGCGCCGCCATAAACTCCACCACATCCGAGGCGTCGGCAAATTTAACTTGATTAATATCGCACTGCCACCCCCCTTGTACCCCCCTCTGTGCCCCCTTGGTAAGGGGGGATTGAGGGGGGTTAAAAATAATTTGACCATCTTCATGCAACGCCTTGAGGAATTGAGTCGAGAAAAAGGGATTACCTTGAGTTTTTTCATAAACCAATTCTGTCAAAGGTTGAGCAAAAGATAAATCACAAATCAGCGTATCTGCTACCAACTGATTGATATCTGCTAAACTCAACGGTTGCAGGGTAATCGTATTCACCACTGCCCCAGACTTCACAATCTCATCCACAGTCAACATAAACGGATGAGCTGGTGATACCTCATTATCCCGATAAGCACCCAATACTAACAGATGCCCCGTATCCTCCATCAATAGTTGTAATAACTTCAAAGATGCCGAATCTGCCCACTGCAAATCGTCCAGAAACATCACTAAGGGATGTTCTGCTTGGGTAAATACTTGCACAAATTTCTGCATCAGCAGATTGAACCGATTTTGGGCCGCATTCCCCGACAATTCTAGTGCAGGACTTTGAGGGCCAATGATGTGTTCTAATTCAGGAATTACGTCAATCAAGACTTGCCCACTCTCGCCTACTGCGGTAAGAATCAGGGTTTTCCATCTGTGTAACTGAGCGTCACTTTCTGATAATAATTGTCCCATCAATTCCCGAAATGCTTGCACAAATGCACTAAAGGGAATATTGCGTTGAAATTGGTCGTATTTGCCTTTAATAAAATAGCCACCCTGTCGGGCGATCGGCTTATGGACTTCATTCACTACTGCGGTTTTACCAATCCCAGAAAATCCAGCTACTAGCATCATTTCGGCACTAGCATTACGAACTCTTTCAAAGGCAGCTAATAGATTAAAAACTTCTGTTTCTCTGCCGTATAACTTTTCGGGAATCAGGAAATGGTCTGTAATATCCAGCGTTCCCAATTCAAATTCTTCTATGCTCTCGGTTTCTTGTAGTTGAACCAGACACATTTCTAAATCCTGCTTGAGACCCAATGCAGTTTGATAGCGATTTTCCGCATTTTTTGCCATCAGCTTGCTGACAATTTGCGAGACAATTAGGGGAATTTCTGGCTTTATTTCGTGCGGGGGAACTGGTTGTCTGGCAATGTGGCAGTGAACTAGCTCTAAAGCGTCTTCTGTCTCAAAAGGCAGTTTTCCTGTCAGCAATTCGTAGAAGGTGACGCCGAGGGAGTAAAAGTCAGTGCGGTAATCGATAGAGCGATTCATCCTACCAGTTTGTTCCGGCGAGATGTAAGCGAGGGTTCCTTCTAAAACTTTGGGATTTTTCAGGGTTGGCATTTCTCGCGTTAGCTGAGTGGAAATGCCAAAGTCGATAATTTTGAGCTGCCCCGTCGTTGGATTGAATACTATATTAGAAGGATTAATATCCTTGTGGATAATGTTGGCGCTGTGAATTTGCCCTAAAGTTTCAGTGGCTGCGATCGCAATTTGCAGAAACTCCTTGAGGCTAAACTTTCGCTGCTGCATCCATATTTTCAAGGATTCCCCGCCAAAGTCCTCCACAAAAATCACCAGGCTATTTTGGTATTTTTGCAATTCATAAACTTGCACGACTCCCGCCTCTTTCAGCTCTCGGGTGATGCGGTATTCGGTGCGGTAGCGTAGCAATTCTTGAGGCGTGGGGTAGCTTTCTTTGAGCAGTTTGAGGATGAGCGGTTGGCGATCCGCTTCCCGAATCGCCCGGTAAACCAGAGAATTGGCACTTTCGTAAAGCAGCTTCTGGACGGCAATACCTGGAATGGAGAGCATATTTATTTTTCTGGTAAAAATTAACGCGAAGTCAAAACACACCCGGTTCGTTGTATCGAGAATAGCGCTTTAGAAAGGAACAAATTATGTTTTTATAACACACTCTTAGTTTTTCGGCAGCGAAGTGGCTTTCAGGTGGTCTGGCATAGTAAGAGTAAGGAGTTATCATGCGACGTACCTAAGCCTTGTTAATTCTCAACTCCATGAATTGTCACCGTTTCGGTTATCCAAACATCGTTAAAAATTGTCCCACCCCCAGCGCTAAGCAAAATTTTGAATGTCGAGATTGTCACAGGCAGTTTGTTTAAAACCCCAGACATCAAAGGATTTCAGAAGAAACAAAAAATTGAGCGATCGGCTTTTATTAGAAAAAATATCTTGAGTCGCGATTGTCAAAGTCACGAGGGTGTCCCCCCGCTGGTTCCAATACTTGTTTTTCAACAATTAGCATGAGTCCCCCGGAAAGTTCAAGTAAAGTCAAAAAAACCAGGCAAGCTAACGATCCAATGTGATGAAATGTAGTCGTTTTTAGGCAATAAGGGGAACAAGCACTGGAAAGAGCGGGCCAATTGATGCCTTAAGCAAAGAAATTCTAGGGGTGTATATAGGAAGTCGAGTTGAAATGGGTGCTAAAGGTTTTTGGGATTCCCTCCCAGTAGTGGACAGACAATGTGCCGTCTATTATACAGATTTTGGGGCCACCTCTAAAAAGTTTTCGCTCCCCAGCGACACAAACCTGTCGGCAAAGATACCGACCCAACTTTTGATATCGAAAGATTAAATAACACCCTGAGGCAAAGCATATCTCGCTATTGTTGTAATAAATTGTAAAAAAGAGTCTGTCCTAATCTACAAAGCTCTCCCATTATGCGGGGATATTCTGGTATGTATCATCATTACAACGCTTTTTACCCGTAAAAATATTTAGGATTTTTCCTTGCTATGCAGGACTACCAAAAAATCAACTCACCTCTTGCTTTTGAAACAATGCCGGCAAAGGTTCGTCCCCAAAATCAAGCAATTCACCAGCCATAGGAAGCCATTCATCATTTAGTTCTTGGCAAGAAACAGCTATCACCCTGTCAAAACTATCGTCGCAGGGGATGATAACTTCATAAACAAAACCATCTTCAGCGGTTACAAAAGCATCTCGGATATCAATACTTCCCGACCGAACCCGCTTAAACCGACCGATAGACATGGGAACATAAAACCATCTTCCCATTTCTTTTGTTTGACTTGCCCAAACTGCAAGAAATATCTGTTCTGACGCATTTCGGCAAGCAAATAGGCACGGTACATCGTAATAGTCGTAAACCTCGATAATTTCCAATTTGCCTAAATGAGTAGACTCTGGAAGCAGGCTCATAACTATACCTCACTCAGTGACATCAACAGCTTCAAATAAAGTCAAGGCTTCAACGTTAACTGGAACCCACCAACTGTGGTGAGAATTCTTAGTACCCGGTGAGGGAGTGTGCTTGATTCGTCCTGAATCGGGAGTCAAATTTGCCACAGCAACTTTCATATTTTTAAACCGACCAGTTCTGCGGTTAACTGTCACATCA
Source organism: Microcoleus sp. S13_C3 (assembly GCF_036700905.1). Taxonomy (NCBI): domain Bacteria; kingdom Bacillati; phylum Cyanobacteriota; class Cyanophyceae; order Oscillatoriales; family Microcoleaceae; genus Microcoleus; species Microcoleus sp. S13_C3. Next base: position 12,385 of record NZ_JAUBPT010000116.1, read on the forward strand.
TCTCTTGAAGTAAAAACAGAGAGAGCACAGGAACGGCATTCTTTTTCGCTGTCAGGAAATTGTCGATTTGGGTAAAGTTGGCGGACTGTCAAAAAATCATCAGCCGTTGCAGAATCTTGTTGAATCAGGCGATAAACTCGATCGCACGGCTCTTTAGCGTCGTTTGGCGGGCAATCAGGTGGGAAACAATCGGGCCACTGCATTCGATAAGCTTTTAGATGATGTTGCTCTACTTCCTACTTCCTACTTCCCCTTACCCTTCCCGGCTACAAACTCCCGCAGCCGGAGTAAACTAGCCGTTTGCCCCAAATTCAGCGGCAACAACGACACTCCCTCCAACCGAGACTGCACCCAACCATCGCCCCAATACCACTCGTGAAATCCGTCAATTCCCTGACTCAATAACAGCCGCAGACAATTGTGCTCAACAATATCAACGTGATGCTGAACTGCCACGGGGCCCAGCCAACTTGTAAAGGTCAAACCTTGAGCAAATTCTTCCGGCAAACCGCTAGACAACTGCTGCGGCCACAGCCACTGCTGCAATTGAGTTGGACGCAACAAGCTGTCTCTAATCGCTGTTTCGGAAGCTTCAAGCTCAATCCGCAGGTTGCTTTGTTGAAAATTACCGAGCATAGCAATTTGAAATTTTATATAGGAACTTTACGTAACTTAAATGTAACGTAATTGCACCGAGTTCGATCGACAATCGCGATCGCACCCTCTGAAAATTCCCCTACATTTAGTAAAAAAAATTTACCTATTTGGAGAGCGGTTGGGGAGTAAAACTAGAAACAACTGCCACAATCCGCGCCGCCACAATCGAGTCCCGAACAATCCGCGCCGCTACAATCGAGTCCCGAACAATCCGCGCCGCTACAATCGAGTCCCGAACAATCCGCGCCACTACAATCGAGTCCAGAACAATCCGAGATTCCACAATCTAGCCCTTCAATACAGTAATTTTCACCCTGAGAGCTTCTGCGAGGAGTTTTCCCCTGAGATTTTGGTCGATCGGATTTTGGTTCATCGTTACCCTCGAAATTGGAGTCGTCACTGCCAGATTCACTGCTAAACCGGGCTTTCAAGATGTGATTCGCGCGCTTGCAAGCCGCAAACCGGCGGCGCGATGCTTTGATCGCCCCAAACAAGCCGAATTTTGCGATCGCGCCCTTGATATACTGCGAGCAAGACTCCCCCCCGTACAGCACTCGGTGAGCGCAAGAAAACCCTTTTCTCGGCGAGATGTGTTTCTGGTATCCGCTAATAGAAGCTACAGCTAATTGTCGGAGGGCTGCATCAAAGATAGGCGTTTGCATTGGTTTCTCATACGTTAGGTATTTCCTTCCTGCGAAAAACTACAACCAACAGCTCAACAATTCCCCCCGCCCCATCCCTCGCGCGATGCCTATTTTCGTATCGAACTGTTAAGCTCTGTTTCATTTCATTGAAATCTCCCCTGCTTCACGCCACTGCATCCCAAGTCCGTGATACCATCACACCTGAGTAATGCCTATAGAAAAAAACTGGAGAGAAAAGCTTTGACACTAAGGGTTGCAGTAGTAGGTTCAGGCCCTGCGGGTTCTTCCGCCGCCGAAACACTGGTAAAAGCAGGCATCGAAACATACCTATTCGAGCGTAAATTAGACAACGCCAAACCCTGCGGTGGGGCGATTCCCCTGTGCATGGTCAGCGAATTTGACTTGCCGCAAAGTATTATTGACCGCCAAGTCAGAAAAATGAAAATGATCTCCCCCTCCAACGTCGAGGTGGACATCAATATTGAAAACGCACACGAATACATCGGTATGTGCCGCCGCGAAGTGCTCGACGGCTTCATGCGTGATCGCGCCGCTTCCTTGGGTGCAAAACTGATTAACGGCACCGTTCACAAATTAGAAATTCCCGGCAACAATACAGACCCCTACACTCTCCACTATGCCGACCACTCCGACGGCAGCGCAATGGGTATTCAGAAAACTCTGAAAGTGGATTTGGTAATTGGGGCTGACGGCGCTAACTCCCGCGTAGCAAAGGCGATCGACGCTGGCGACTACAATTATGCGATCGCCTTCCAAGAGCGCATCCGCCTGCCGGAAGATAAAATGGCTTACTACCACGACTTAGCCGAAATGTACGTCGGCGATGACGTATCTACCGACTTCTACGCTTGGGTGTTCCCCAAATACGACCACGTAGCCGTCGGCACCGGCACGATGAAAGTCAATCAAGCCAGTATCAAAAAGCTGCAAGCAGGCATCCGCGCCCGCGCTGCCAAAAAACTGATGGGCGGTGAGATTATTAAAGTGGAAGCTCACCCCATCCCGGAACATCCGCGTCCCCGCCGGGTTGTCGGCCGAGTTGCTCTCGTAGGCGACGCTGCAGGTTACGTTACCAAGTCTTCTGGCGAAGGTATCTATTTTGCCGCCAAGTCGGGCCGGATGTGCGCCGAAACTATTGTGGAGATTTCCAATAAAGGCGCGCGCATTCCGACTGAAGAGGAAATCAAGCTTTACCTGAAGCGGTGGGATAAAGCCTACGGCATTACTTACAAAGTTCTCGACATTTTGCAGCGCGTGTTCTACCGTTCCGACGCTACCCGCGAAGCTTTTGTGGAAATGTGTGCCGATCGCGATGTGCAGAAACTCACATTCGATAGCTACTTGTATAAAACCGTGGTACCGGCTAATCCCTTCATTCAGATGAAGATTACGGCGAAAACCATTGGTAGCTTGTTGCGTGGGAATGCTTTAGCGCCTTAATTCCCTGCGGATAAACGCACTTTGTATAAAAAAAGCGGGCAGTCACAAAACTGCTCGCTTTTTTTTCGATCTAAGATAACGAACTGTCAAAATTCACAGGCGAGACGCCTGTGCCACCTGTGCTAAGGAAGAGGAAGAAGAAGAATTGTTAGTTCAAGTTCAACTGCACTAAGGTATCGGGGGCGAGGAAGTGGGAAATGTGGTAAGCCCGCTCTTCTGTTTTTAGCAGGATTTTTTCGTAGAGGTAGCGGGTAGCTCGATCGCCCAAACTTTCTGCTTGTCCTGCTTGACGGCGCAGCAAACCGAGGATAGCTTGTTCCGCAATTAAATCGTGTTCTAGCATTTGGCGGCAGGAATATACGCCGTCGGCTTCCGGCTCAAAACAGCACAACTCAGCTAACTTGCTAAAGGTAGCTGCTGGTATGCCGCCCAACCCGTTTAACCGTTCGCCCAACTCGTGGACGCTATCTTGAGCTTCTCCGTAGCTTTCTTCAAAGAATTTGTGCAAGGAGTAAAATTCTGCCCCTTCCACCACAAAATGATGTTTTTGATATTGCAGGTATAGAGCCTGGAAACTGGCCAGCAGCGCGTTCATCCCTTCACAAATCGGTGCTGTGACTGAATGTTCCAGTAGAACTGGGTTTTCAGCTATGTGGCCAAATGGTCTCAATGCACTCTGAGTCTGGGCCATGTGTGTTCTCCTCTCAATAGGCAGTTTTGTTGCCAATAGAGTCAGTCTAGCACCCTAGATTTACCAGTCAAGCAGGGTCTACCTCCATAGTGGAAGATTTTGTACAGTAGGAAAATTTTTTTCTAAACCTATTGAGAATTATTAGCAGTTGGGTTATGCTTAAAAAGATTCTCGTTCTGAACGCTTCCTGAAAGTGGGGCGAACCTTCTGAAGGCAGAAGGCAGAAGGCAGAGGGCAAAAGGCAGAATTTTTCAGGAAGGGCTTTTGATAATCCTTGATGTTCTGCTGAAATCTGGCTTTTAACTTCTACCCGCTACCAGTCAGGGTAAAAATTAATGCAAATTATTACTGTTGTCAAAAAATGAATCCAGCAGATCCAGAATTAGAAGTTTGTGACATTGTGCAAGTGAGTTGGCTAGATAGGTGGCAAGTTTACAAACGCTTGCAAGAACTAGAAATTCCCTGCTGGTGTGCGGTTGACCAACCTTTGCGGGCAAAAGTCAACACTGTTAAACAAGCTGCTCAGTTAATGAGCGTGTTGAGGCAAGTCAGTGCCCCTCGATGCGAACTGGTGCAGTGGCTGGAATACTGCTGGCAAATTGGGTAAAGGTAGAAGGAAGTTCGGCAACGAGCAGTGTAGAAGATGTAACGGATGTAACTGACATCTTGCAGCAATCTCAATAAGAGGATTTTTCGTGGGATCGGGCGGGTTTATAGAACCTATTTGCAAGCTTTAAGGCTGTTGGCGAACCCGCCCCTACGGCTAATTGAGAATGGTGCAATATCTCAGATGTAACGGATTTAAAGGAGTTATAACAATGTATAAGTCTGGCAAGCAAGTTTCCGAATTCAACTTAGAGGGAGAAATCCTCGGCCTGATTATTGAAGATGGCTGTAAACTTAAATATTTGCGAATTAGCAACGATCGCGGAGTAGAATATCTTGTTAAACTGTGCAAGGAATTGCGGTCATTTCTGTTACCTATTTTGACACCGGGGTTGAGAGTTCAAGTTGTAGGTGAGAAAGAACTCAACTTGAAAAACGGTAAAATAAAACTTAAAGCTCGCAGCCTCAAGCTAGCTCAGGGTAACAACGATCGATCGCACCAACACCTTGACTCCACCAATGTGCCTGTTGGGGTATTGACATCGGACGATCGCGCGATCGCTAAAACTGAAGTCAGCTCTCCCACAGCAGCTCAAACTGTAAAAGCTCCGGCAAAAACCCAAACCAAAATATTAGTATGTCAAAAATCAGACTGCCTGAAGCGGGGCGCTGGAGGAGTCTGTAAAGCTTTAGAAAATGCTTTGAATGCGCGCGGTTTAGAAGACCAAGTGACAGTACAGGGAACCGGATGTCTCAAACAGTGTAAAGCAGGCCCAAATATAGTTGTGATGCCGGACAAAACTCGCTACAGCCGCATTGCACCGGCAGAAGTTCCAGCAATTATTGACAAACATTGTGCAGTTGTTAAAGCTTAGGGATCGCCCGGATGCCGCAACAGTGCGTTAGAGATCGGGGAAAATTATTTTGGACTCTGGGCCAAAACTCACGTCTGTAGGGCGATCGCAGGCGCATCTTACGCCTTAATTTGAATTCGGGTTGTAGTTCGATCGATCGCGCCACTCGATTCAGAGGTTATTGTCCGAAAAAATAGGAAAAAGGCCAAAACTATCACTGAGGGGCTTCCTTCTGTAGAATCTCTAAGGATAGACTGTATCTGAGACCCTGTGAGTATTGGGATAAAAAGCCATGTCAGAAGCTGATCTTCGAGCCCATCAGCACCAACCGCACCCTGCTGTTCCATCCGATACCGAACCATTTCAGTCAGATTTTGCTGCTACTGGGGGTTTTGAGCCGATCGCCCCCCATGCGACAGACACTCCCGCAACGGTTCCCCAACAGCCAGAAGAAGACTGGCAAACAGTAGATTTTCCCAACGCCATCAGCGTAGATGCAATTCCCACAACACCGGAAACAAAAAATTCGCAATCTCCGACACAGCCGACTGAGGCGGGCTCGCCCCCGATTTCAGAGAATCTAAAAAATATGCTTGGGAATGCCGAACAGGCCAAGGGCAAAGGATCGACCCCAGTCACCCTCATGCAAGCGCTGCATGAATGCAACCGCGACCTTTTGCAGCGCATCGCGCAACTAGAAACAGCTCTCGAAGAGTCCCAAAAAACCTTGCAGAATCGCGAAACTTTGCTAGAACAGCGGACTGCAGAACTCGAAAAGACTCAAGAACAATTGACGCGGCTGTTTGGCAAAGTGGAAGTTTCCCATCAAACCCTCCAAAGTCAAGAAATTTTAGTCGAAAGTTTAAGAAGTCAGTTGGCAACCAGCCAAGTCAGGCTAGCGACTGTTGAGCGAGAATGTGCGTCTACTGTGCAGCGCTACAACGAACAGTTACACCAGTTAGTAGCCACAGAAAATATTTGCAGGGAATTACGAGCCCGCTTGCACCGCCAGCAGCGCCACACTCTGCAATTCAAAGCTGCCTTGGAAAGAAGTTTGGACAGGCCGCAGGTAAAGTCGCCGAGGCTCGATCCGCCTGACAATAATCTGGACACCGCCAGCGCACAATTAGAATCTTTGCTCGCGGCGGTCAAAAGCTCTCAGATGCCGGTGCCGCCAGCCTTCAACGCTTCCCCTGTCCAACCTTGGTCGGAACCAGAAGAGCTTCCAGAGGTAGTCGCTGCTGTCGAGGCGATCGAGTCTGAAGCCCCAGCCAATCTGGAACTCAACAAATTAGCCGAAGTATCCGGCATTCAATTGCAGAAGAGCGAAACCTACCAGCCTGATGAGCCGGCAACTGACTCGGCCGAACCGGTTGCGGAACCTGAACTGCCGATGGCTGAGTCTGAACCCGCCGAAACTGCTACCAAAGTGGAGGCCCAAGAATTGGCTAGGGCTTTTCAAATTTTGAACTCTGTTGAAACCTTTGGCATTCAAGAAGTGCGATCGAGTGTGGCAAAACCTACAGCAGTCCCCCAACCAGACTGGCTGAGCTTGATTGCCAGTCCGCTGCGGGCTTCTAAAAAACGTCGATCGTTAGCTGAAATTGAATTGCCGAGTTTTCGATAGCGAACTGAAGTTGCTAGTTTTGAGTTAAAACTCAAAACTCAACACTCTTTTCTCCCCTTTCCCATGCCGTAGGTGAGAGCATAGCTGGTAGCCAACAGCCACAGCCAAACAGCCGGATACCGGGGCTCCAACCAAGGCTGTACCCTGCGGGCGAAGCTGGGAAGCCATCCGAACAGCAAACTGGCCAACGCCAGCAGAGTAAAATTCAAGTAACTTCCCAGCCAGCGCCAAATATCCCCCAAGGTGACAAAATCTAAAATCCACAAAAGGAGAGAAGGGTTTTTTCCGGCTGCTTCGATCGCCAGTCGATTGAAAGTTAGCCAGTCGGTTCTATCTTTAATAAAAGTTTCGGCGACGGCGAGTTTTTGTGCTGCCAAAATACCGAAAAAGGTATTGAGCATTGAATTAATTCTTTGGGGTGGCAAACTGCTGCCGGTAGGAACCATCATGCCTTTAGAAAATAGCCAAGTTACTGAAATATTGCTCTGGTAGGCGCGAATTTGGTTTAAGTGATTTGCCGTCAACAAATTGTGCTTTAATGCTGTATCCAACAGGTCTGTTAAGCGGAAAAGATTGCGGACAAGAGAGCCGAAGCCTGTGAAAACGAGGGGAGATTGCAAGGATGCTGCGTCGCCGATCGAGACTAGGCGATCGATCGCCACGGAGCGATCGCTGCTGTTGCTGCTAAAATGCCCCGGAATATAACCAAAGGTCGGTTTTTTCCAAACCAATTTATCGACATCGCAGCGGCGGTATTCCGGCAAAATTGCGAAAAAATCTTCGTACATTTCCAGCAAAGAACCGGGATTCTCTGGATGTACTTGGTGGTAGTGAAATAGATAAACTGTCAGTTCTGTGCCGGCGCCGGGAAACAACTCCCAAATGAGCTGGCGTCCGCGGGAAATGTCCCCGTGAGTGTGGAGTACATCCCCGTAATCGGAATCCCATATTCCCGGCTCAAATCCTCCGTCGATGACTGCTCCCACTGTCGGACAAACGCTGTCAAAAGTCCGCCCTTCGTTCAATTGCCAAGCGATGGGAGAAGCCGAACCCATTGCATCCACCAACAGCCGTCCTAATGCAGTGCGATCGGCTTTTGTCGGCAAGTGGCGGCCCTGAACTACTACTTTTTCTGCTTCAACATCGGCTCTGATAAACTCAGTTTCGTCCCAGATTTCCCCGCCAGCTTCTGTTAGCTTCACTCCCGCTAAATTCAGCAATTTCTCTCCGTCCAAAGCTACATTTAGTACCTTGGGTGTGTGCAGAACGGGCGCTTTAGCCACGAGCGGATTGTTAGCATCAAAAAACTTGTTGTAGCCATCTTTGTATTCTCTGGCAATCAAAGTTTCGATTTCTGCCGCAGTAAATAAACCCAAATCAATTAAGCTTTGAATTTCATCCCGCGAAATATTCCACTCGCGATTCATCCGCCCGAAAGGCATTCGCTCAACTAGCAGCACGCGGTAGCCCAATCTCGCCATGACTGCGGCGTGAATCACTCCCAAGGCCCCGCCAATATAAATTAAGTCGTAAAAAGTATCGCCAGCATCAGACACCGAAACTGTACTTTTTACCTTCTTCTTAACATCGGTTACATCCGTTAAATCCGTTACAGAATGCGTTGCCGAACCCTCTTCCTTCAAAAACACTACTTGTTTTGGCGTTTGAGGATTGCGAGTGCCTTCGCGCCAACGCTGTTCCCACCAGTAGACGCGCTTGAGGTCGTATTCGCCTTGAGGCATTTTTTGGAAGTATTTGACGGTCAAGGGGTAATAGGGGGCAAGAGCCTCAAAAATTGACTGTTTGGACAGGTCTATGACAGGGGGTTCCCGGTAGCGATCGGGAAACTTGTTTCTCACAGCAAGATTCAGAGCTTCCAGGAACTTTCTTTCTCCAGCCGGCGCCTCTTCTACACGAAAGACTTTTAAATAAGTGGTGCGTTGCAGTGACCAGACAAAGGTGGAAAGTTCTGTCGATCGCCTATTTTTCTTTCCTGAATTGGTGTCAGCCAAGGCGGGTTTTGGATTGGCATTTTGAGTTCCAGACTTCTGAACCTCGGCTGTTGTGGCTGGTGAAAGCAGGCGAAAGCCGTCAGCAGTAATAATTTTTTCTCCGATTCCGGGATCGAATTCGTGCTGCAACCAAGTGCAGACGGCTGCTGTATCCGGTGTCGGGACTTCTAGATAAAGAATTTCTTGCATGATTAGGCTCTCAATGCTGAATAAATTAATAAAGATGGGGGAGTTGACAAGGGAGCAAAGTAGGCTATACTCCCGAATACTTATTGAGTTTTAAATAAGTTTACAATGTTCTCAGATTTTTAGGTTTTCGATCGCTCTTGCTCTCGGTTGGCCCGCAGTGGCTGAATATCTACTCCTTTCGGTATGCAATCTCATGAATTATCCCATTCCTACGAATCCTCAAGAAATGATTGCTTTGCGACAGCAGCCGCTGAATGAAGAATTGGTGGCGTCGGCGATCGCGGGTGTGATTCAAATAGCTCGATCGCGATCTCAGTCTTTGGATGAATTGAAGGCTGAGGTACTAGCCGACGACAATCTGCTCGATTTTGCTCAGAGGCTATGGCTGAGCGACATTGTGGCTCAAGCTTGGAACAATTTGCCCTAAATTGTCAACATCCAAAGCATTCTTCCCAACGTGATCGAGCCGGCGACAATAAGCTGATGACAGCTATATTGTCCGGTATAATTTGCGATAGTGTAAAAATTATAGACTTATTGCATAAATCTTTAATCGGAAAACCGCAGATAAACGCAAATGCGTTTCAAGATAAGCTGTGTTGCATTTAGATTGCCTATGGTATTAGAGAGGGAGAGGGGGAGAAGGGGAGAAGGGGAGAGGATTTGACGATTTTTGATCGGGACTCGAAATATACAATTTAAATGCACAACAGCTTAGTTTGACTTTCAGAGGTTCGCCGCATTTATTAAATATTTTAAAATGCCAATAATTTGACTAATATTATCAATGAAATAATCATTTAGATCGACTTCCATAATTTGATTGCTAAGCCGTAAAAATTTCCAATTTGTCCCTGTTGTGACAACCCCATATATTTCGGAAATATTATTGTTTCTTCTTTCATTAAAGATTTGAGCTGCAATCATTTCTGCCATACATTGTGGAAGTCCAGCTTGGATATTATCATTTTTAGCTTCAACCAAGGCGACAACCGGGGCTTTTATTAGCAGTTGTTCGGGAGAACGACTAATCAGAAAGTCACAGAAACCAGTTAATCCTTTTTCTAAATCTACATTAAACTCTTTGCCCGAAAAAAAGCTAATTTGATACTTAAACTGTTTTCTAAGTTCTACTAAAATAGGTGTGACAATTAATTCTGAGCGAGCTTTTTCGGTATTAATTGCTAAAGCCAAAGAAATGTTTTCTTGCAGAGTTTGGCTGAGAAGCTCGCTATACTCGGCGTCGGGTAAATCGGCAAAAATACCAACTTTGTCAGCAATGGTTATGCCAAAGTTGGTTTCAATCATTTCTAGGTTGGTAAATTGGCTGTATGACATTTTTATTAGGAGGCAAGGAAAACTTGACCATCAAAAATGAAAAAATATTGTTTGTATTTTAACATATTTGATGCTCGTTTTCAAAGGAATTTGGTATGAGTAACTTAGCCACTAACGCAACTCAACTTCTCGCTTGACTTCTGTCAAAACTCGATCGCCCCGCATCAACCGATATTCGGCCCGCCAAACTCCGGGAGTCAGAGGAGAATTTGTACTGTTTCTTTTGCCGACATAACCCAACCAAGTACGGCTGGGGGCTTTAATTTCATTGGTCTGATCGGCGATGGTGGTGCCGTTGGGTGCAAATAATTTGTATTGTTCGCGATCGCCCTTGAGCACTCCGTAACTTTGCACCCAAAACAACAAAGCTGGACTGTTTGCAGGGAGTTGAGTCTCTGAAAATTGTCCTTCCCAGACAGCGTTCATATCGGGTGGCTTATTGGCAAAACCAGCCCGAATTAAACCTGTGGAAATATAGTCTAGAGGTTTGTCCCAAATTGGATTGCGGGCGATGTTGCAGCCTACCTTCGCGTCGGGCCCGACAAACGGATCTACGGGTTTGCCTTGATAGCGAAAAGTTACGTGTACGTGGGGGAAAGATGCCATCCCAGAGTTTCCCACCATGCCCAAAACAGTGCCTTTTTGTACCTGCGTACCCGGTTTGACGGCAACGCTGCCTTTGCGGAGGTGGCAGTATTGGGCTTCCCAACCACCGCCGTGGTCGATTACCATGCCGTTGCCGCATTCTGTGCCTGCGATGGTGGCTTTGTCTGTATCGTTCTGTAAACGCCGATCGACCACACCATCTCGTGCTCGCAAAACTTTGCCTGCAGCGGAGGCAATAACTGGAACTCCTTTTGCCATTGCTTTGGCGTCGGGAATGGCAAAGTCTGTGCCGTCGTGGCCGTCGTAGGTTTGGCGCCCGCAGCCAAAATCGACGGCGGTGGGGCCGGGTTCTCGATCGAAATACAGCAATACAAAACAGTCTTTGCCTAGGTTACAGTCGATCGGCTGGCCGAATTGCGGGTTGTTGGGCTTTTGCGCGACTGCGGAAGAAACGAGACGCTGGGCGATCGTGTGGGCTTCGGCGATCGGGGCACTTACTCCGCTGTTATTAGCACAACTAGAAAGACTTGTCAACCCCACGATCAACAAAATTGCAGAAATGTGTTTTTTTGATAGTATAGTCATTCGTCGGTTGGATGTAAAAGCTGAGGTGGGTAGTGAAAAATCACTTAATCATTCAGAATAGAGTTGCTCAAGAATCGTGACGATCGGTAAGGCGTTTTCGTTTCCGATACTTGTTGTATTATTGTCACTTGGAAATTTGAAAATTTTAATTACTTGAAGAATGCGCTCTAAAATTCGATCGCTCATTTCGATAATTCGCCTGGCCGGGCTTGCTGTTGCTGCTTTGGCGATGTGGGGATTTGCCACCCTTGCCGAAGAGGTTTTGGAAAAGGAAACCTACGCTTTCGATAAATCTATTTTACTGTATCTTAGGAGCCTTCACACTCCGCTGCGCGATCGCATCATGCTCGCCTTTACATCTTTGGGGGAGCCAAATTTGCTGCTAGGGCTGAGCGTGAGTTTGGGTATTATCTTGTGGGTGGGCAAACATCGCTCCGAAGCCACAACGATTGCAGTTACCGGCGCAGGGGCAGTCGGTTTAAACCTACTGTTAAAAAAACTTTTTGCGCGCGCTCGACCTCAACTTTGGGAGCGCACGGTTGATGTGAAATTTTACAGTTTTCCTAGCGGACACGCGATGATTTCAATGGTTATTTACGGTTTGTTAGGATATTTCTTGGGTTCGCGCTTTCCCAAGCAGCGCTGGTGGATTTACATCTTGACAGTTGTGTTAATCGGTGCTATTGGTTTGAGTCGGCTTTATCTAGGAGTTCACTGGCCTACCGATGTTATTGCCGGTTATACGGCTGGTGTGGTGTGGCTGATTACCTGTATTATCACTTTGGAAATATGGAAGGAATTGCGTTCTTTGACTACGGCTTCTAAAGAGGAGTTTTTGTCACCAGATCCCTCTTCTAAAGAAATAACTAATGACTAACAACTAACAACTAATGACTAACAACTAACAACTAATGACTAACAACTAACAACTAATGACTAACAACTAATGACTAATGACTAATAACTAACAATTATTTGCTTTTGGGTAAAACACATGGCAATTCCTTTTTCGTAGTAAGCTGCCTCGTTAATGAAAATTGGATAAACGGTTGATTTACCTTCATATAAGACCGACTCACCATCAAAGGTCAAAAACATCGGATCGCCGGGATTTAGGGCTTGATAATCTCTGGATTGCAGATGAGGATGAATCATTGCCTGAATTTCTCTGTTCTCGTTTCTGGGATAGTCGATCGCCTTGATGGTGTGATAAATAGTCAGGGGATTCTTTGCAGCAGGCATTGTGCCTTGATTGTACGCTTCTACGCAGTCTAATATCGTGCCGACAACTTGCTCAGTTTGCTGAAATAAAGAGGCATCTAATAGGCCTTGTGGCACTGCACCAATTTCCAGCGTACCACCTAATACCGAAAGCGATCGCAGCAAAGGACTATCATGATTCTTGGTTGTAGAAGCGAGTAGCTTGATGTGGGGATACACTGAGCTTAAATAAGCGGCTAGTTGCAGGTTAAATGGATGATGGCTGGCGAGAATAAATGTTAGCCCCATGTTGGATGTGGTGCTGTGCAAATCGATAATTAAGTTGGGCAGATGAGTGTTTTTTGAACTCAAAATGCGGTAGATTTCTTTAGCCCGTAGCGCTTCATAGCTGGAGAGATGGGGATTTTCTAAATCTTGCTTTCTAAAGCAGCGGTTGAGATCGATATCGATGTAGCGTGTGCCGATTTCGCAAGCTTTGGGATTGGCTAGCAGGGCGATTGTTTCAAAAGTCGATCGCCCAATTAACTCGGGCGCGCGATCGAATTTCTTCACCAGGTAAATTCCTGTGAGTTCATTTCCGTGGGTTCCTCCCACTATGGCAACATGTTTAATTTGGTTCATAGACAAATAAATTCCTATCCCCAGCGTATCACCCTTTGTCATCTGTTGGTAAAACAAACCTGAGAAACGCGGTTTCTTTGTGTATTTATCGTTCCCCAACTAAAAGCTTGTAGAAACCGGGCTCCTCGCCCCATGCGTGCATCTCAGAAACCGGGTTTCTCTCGATATTTCTCGTCACCCAACCAAAAAATTCATAGAAACCAGGTTTCTCGCCTCGATCCAAAAATTTATGTCAGAATAAAATCAGGGTAAACGCATCTAAATTAATTTGACAAATACCTAAATTTGTGCACTACTAAATAACTAAAAAAACCTTCTAAA